>NZ_JBSSDH010000019.1:0-93472 GCF_054060555.1 Pseudomonas sp. TE6283 | reverse complement strand
AAGTCGCAATTGGCGGCGCCTGAACTATTGTGCACTTAGAAGCAACAGCAAGATCAAGATCAAGATCAAGATCAAGATCAAGATCAAGATCAAGATCAAGATCAAGATCAAGATCAAAAGAGCTGCTATTGAATGGTGCGCATGTTGATATAATAACTTCCCTTCATCGGAGATTCTAACGAAACAGCCGTCGAGAATGAAAGAACCTTATGGCGATATAGGATCACTCGCCGGGAATGTTTCATCCAAAGCGTTATCGACATTGCTCTCCTTCGGCTGGGTTATCTCTCCACATTTGCAGTCCGCCATGCGACAAGGCTCCCCATTGCGATGTCCCGTCGCGCAGGCTTCGCAGCAATAGGCCTTGCCATCCTGGACCACGGCATTGGCATCCACGGTGCAGGAACAGTGGTTGCAGGAACAGCGTTGCTCATTCATCACGGCTCTCTCCTGTCGTCATCAGGCACCACCTCATCGGTCCACGGCTCGCCGTCCAACGGCGCCGAGCGGGCAAGTTCGGCCTCGTCCAGGCCGATGCCGCCACCGATCTCATGGGCGTCCACCTGGCGCAGGTCCTGGTCGGCAGGCCCGCCGCCTGTGCCAGGCTCATGCGGGTCGCGAGCGCCGGTTTCATCAAACAGCGTATCCGGGCTCAAATCGTCGAGGGTGACATTGTCCTCGTGCAGGCTGTCGCTCAGGGTCTCGCCACCGGTCATGCCGCTTTCGGCGACACGTCGGGGCGGGTAATCCTCGGCGATTTCGCGGGCCGGACGCTCGTCGCCGACACGCCCGTGGCGTTCATCGCGGCGCTCGCTGAAATCCAGCTCGTGGACACTGCCCATGCGGTCCTCGGTGTCGTCGATCTCCACCTGCGGTCTTGGGTCATCGGGTCTAGGCATGAACGTTCTCCATCAGTGGGCTTCACAGGGTCGACTGCCCCCACGAAGCAATGATTCAGAGTTTCTTCACAAAGCACCGCCCCACGCTTTTTTTGAACTCCACGCCGCGCCGCCACCTCCCAATCTTGAGACCCGCGAACCCTCCCGGAGCCCGCCATGGCCAAGCCCCTGCAGGAATACCAGCGCAAGCGCGACTTCAACGCCACGCCCGAGCCGGCTGGCAAGCGCGCCAAGCCACGCTCGGCCCACGCGCTGCAGTACTGCATCCAGAAACATGATGCCAGCCACCTGCACTACGACTTGCGCCTGGAACTCGACGGCACCCTCAAGAGCTGGGCGATCCCCAAGGGCCCCTCGCTCGACCCCAAGGTTCGGCGCCTGGCGGTGCACGTGGAGGATCACCCGCTGGACTATGCCAACTTCGAAGGGCACATCCCCGAAGGCCATTACGGCGCCGGTGATGTGATCGTCTGGGACCGGGGTGTCTGGGAGCCCGAGGGCGATCCGCATGAAGCCTATGCCAAGGGCAAGCTGCGCTTTCGCCTGCAGGGCGAAAAACTATCTGGAATCTGGAACCTGTTCCGCACCCACCTGGCCGGCAAGAAAGAGCAGTGGATGCTGGTCAAGTCCCATGACGGACAGGCACGCAGCGAAACCGACTACCGCATCGTCGAAGCCCTGCCGGACAGCGTGCTGAGCGACCGCACCCTGCCACCACGGCGCCCAACCGCTTCCACGCGCAAGCGCAAGGCAGGTCACAAGTCCCTGCCGGCGCTTCTTACGCCACAGCTGGCCACGTTGGTCGACTCCCCGCCCAGCGGCGACTGGCGTTACGAAGTCAAATTCGACGGCTACCGGATCCTGGCGCGCATCGACGGTGACGACATACGCCTGTTCACCCGCAATGGCCACGACTGGAGTACGAAGATGCCCCGCCAGGTCGAGGCGCTCAGGGCGCTGGGGCTCGATGCCGCATGGCTGGACGGCGAGATGGTGGTGGTCGACGACAACGGCGTGGCCGATTTCCAGGCCTTGCAGAACGCCTTCGACACCGAGCACGACGAACACATCACCTATTACCTGTTCGACCTGCCCTGGCTGGGCGACGAGGACCTGCGCGAACTGCCGCTACAGGAGCGTCGCAACACCCTGGCCAAGCTGCTGGATGACAACGCCTCGCCGCTGCTCAGGTACTCCGCCGATTTCAAGGAGCCGATCGATTCGCTACTCGACAGCGCCTGCCGGCTGGAACTCGAGGGGCTGATCGGCAAACGTGCCGACAGCCCCTACGTCGGTCGGCGCAGCAGCGACTGGATCAAGCTCAAGTGCAAGCAGCGCCAGGAATTCGTGATCGTCGGCTATACCGACCCAAAGGGCAGCCGCCATGGTTTCGGCGCCCTGCTGCTGGCCCTGCACGACCACGACAGCGGCCAGCTGCGCTACGCCGGCAAGGTCGGCACCGGCTTCAGCGCCGCCACCCTGGACAGCATCCTCGCCCGCCTGAAACCGCTGCAGACCGCCAAGCCGCCCTTGGCCAGCCCCCCCACCGGAGCCGAAGCCCGCGGCGTGCATTGGCTCAAGCCGCAACTGCTGGCGGAAGTCGCCTACGCCCAGATGACCCGCGAAGGCATCGTGCGCCATTCGGTGTTCCACGGTCTGCGCGACGACAAACCCGCCACCGCCATCGACCTGGAGCGAGCGATGCCCGCCAAGCGCGCAGCACAGACACGACCCGAGGGCCTGGGCAACCTGCGCCTGACCCACCCCGAGCGCGTGGTCGACGCGACCACCGGGGCCACCAAGCGCCAGGTCGCACAGTACTACGCCCAGGTCGCCGACCGGCTGCTGCCGCAGCTCAAGGATCGGCCTGTCGCCCTGGTCCGGGCACCGGATGGCCTGGGCGGCGAGCTGTTCTTCCAGAAGAACGCCGGCCACCTGCACATTCCCCACGTGCTCAGCTACAGCAAGGCCCAGGCCGGCCAGGCGGCCATGGTGATCAACCGCGCCGACAGCCTGCTGGGCGCGGTGCAGATGAACACGCTCGAATTGCACACCTGGAATGCCACTAACAAGGACTTCGACAAGCCCGACCGCTTCGTGCTCGACCTCGACCCTGATCCCGCACTGCCCTGGAAAGCCATGCTCGAGGCCACCCAACTGACCCTCACCCTGCTCGATGAGCTGGGGCTGAAGGTGTTCCTCAAGACCAGCGGCGGCAAGGGCATGCACCTCGTCGTGCCGTTGACCCGGCGCGCCGGCTGGGACGAAGTGAAGGACTTCAGCCATGCCTTGGTCGAGCACATGGCCGGCCTGTTCCCTGATCGCCTCAGCGCCGTGTCCGGGCCGAAGAACCGGGTCGGGCGGATCTTCATCGACTACCTGCGCAATGGCAAGGGCGCCACCACCGTCGCCGCCTATTCGCTGCGCGCCCGCGAGGGCCTGCCGGTGTCCGTGCCGATCTGGCGCGAGGAACTGGCCCAACTCAAAGGCGCGAACCAATGGAACATCGGCAACCTGCAGGCCCGGCTTGCCGAGGTGGACGATCCGTGGGCCGACATGGCCAAAACCCGCCAGTCGATCACCTTGCGCATGCGCAAGCAATTGGGGATCGCCTGATGGAACCGACCCACTTCGATCAACTGCTACACCGGCTCTCTGCCCGTGCGCAGCCCCTCGAACTCGAACCCTTGCTGCCGGAACTGCTGCGGGCTCTGCAGCGCGAACACCTCGACCTGCTTCCCTTGCCCGGCCAGGGGCGGACCCTGGAGCGCTGGCGGGCCCTGGCGCGGGTCGCTGCTTGCGATCTCAGCCTGGCCAAACTCTACGAGGGCCATACCGACGCCCTGGCGATCCTTGCCGAATGCGGCGCTGCCCATCATGCCGGCGAAGGGATCTGGGGCGTGTGGGCTGCCGAGCCGCCGGATGCCCGCACCCACATCGTCGAACGGAACGGCGAGCAGGTTCGCCTGCAAGGCCGCAAGTCCTGGTGTTCGGGAGCGTTGCAGATCGACCGTGCGCTGCTGACCGCCTGGCAGGACGAACAGCCTCAACTGGTGGCCAGCGAGCTTGGTCACCCGAGCCAGCGTATCCAGGCCGACCACTGGCAGGCCGTTGGCATGGCCGCCACCGCCAGTGTCGCCATCAGGTTCGACGACTCGCCCGGGCTGGCCATCGGCGAGCCCGGCCAGTACCTGTCCCGCCCAGGCTTCTGGCACGGGGGCGCGGGCATCGCCGCCTGCTGGTACGGCGCGGCCGCAGCCTTGGCGGACTACCTGCGCGAACACTGCCGCAAACCCCGGCCCGACCCACACGCCGACGCCCACCTGGGCGCCGTCGATGCGGCCTTGTTCGGAGCCCGCGCCGCCCTGCGAGAATGCGCCGCCTGGATCGACCGCCACCCAGGCGACGATGCCAGTTACGAGGTACGCCGCACCCGCGCCCAGGTCGAGCAGGCGGTCGAGTTGGTCATCCAGCATGTCGGCCGGGCATTGGGCGCAACGCCGTTCTGTCGCAACAGCCATTTCGCCCGGCTCAGCGCCGACCTGCCGGTATACCTGCGACAAAGTCACGCTGAACGCGACCTGGCCGAGCTGGGGCGGCAACTGACCGATGATATGCCTGAAGGAGCATGGGAACTATGAGCCAGAATCTGATCCAGGCCGCTCACGGCACGCCTTGGAGCGCCTGGCAACAGTCTGCGTACCTGGCCCGCGCCACCTGGCTGACGCCCGACCGACTGTGCCCGCCCGGCAGGCGCCTGGTGCTGCTGGCGCCGCATCCGGACGACGAGATCCTCATGGCCGGCGGTCTGTTGGCCAGCTTCCACGGCCGGGAACAGGACCTGGTACTGATTTCCGCCACCAACGGCGAGGCCAGCCATCCTCACTCCAGCCAATGGACCGAGCACCGCCTGCGCCATCAGCGCCCTTTGGAGAGCCGCCATGCCCTGCAAAAGCTGGAGCTGGACCTCAACCGCGTCGATTGGCAACGGCTCAACCTCAAGGACGGCGCCCTGCCCCGCGATGAGGCGTTCCTGGTCGCGCACCTGGAGCAATTGCTGCAGCCCGACGACCTGCTGCTGACCACCTGGCGGGGTGATGGGCACTGCGATCATGAAGCGGCCGGCCGCGCCTGCGCCAGGGCGGCGCAATCGTGTCGCGCGCAGCTGGCCGAGGTGCCGGTCTGGGCCTGGCACTGGGCCGCACCCGACGATCCGAGGCTGCCGTGGCCGCGGGCACATCGCCTGTCGCTCGACGAGGCGCGTCTGGCGCGCAAACGCGAAGCCCTGGCCGCCCATGCCAGCCAGTTGCAGCCCGATGGCGACCATCCGCCGGTACTGCCCGAACACCTGCAGGCCTGCCTGCTGCAGCCCTTCGAACTGGTCTTCCTGTCAATGGAGTCGCCATGAGCCTCGACGCGCAGTATTTTGCCGACCTGTATGCCGACAACGACGACCCATGGGCCTTTCGTACCCGCTGGTATGAACGGCGCAAGCGCGACCTGGCCCTGGCCAGCCTGCCCCGCCAATACTACGAGCGCGTGTTCGAGCCGGCCTGCGCCAACGGTGAACTGAGCATCCTGCTGTCCGAGCGCTGCGCCGAGCTGCTGTGCCAGGACATCGACCCCACCGCCGTGGCCCTGGCCCGCCAGCGGCTGGCGGGCGCGAGCCATGCCCGCGTCGAACAGGGCCACCTGCCGGGGGACTGGCCGGGCGGACAGTTCGACCTGATTGTGCTCAGCGAGATCGGCTACTACCTGGCACCCACCGAGTGGCTGCAGGTGATCGAGCAATCGGTGGCCAGCCTGAGCCATGACGGCGGCCTGCTCGCCTGCCACTGGCGCCATCCCATTGCCGCTTGCCCGCAGGAGGGTGGCGAGGTCCATGCCCTGCTGGCCCGACACCTGCCACTGTACCCGCTGCTGCGCCACGAGGAGGCGGATTTCCTGCTCGAGTACTGGTCGTGCCAGCCCAGCGCCGTGGACCTGAACGAGACCTGCCCATGATCGCCGTCATCATTCCGGCCCACAACGAGGCCCGCCGCCTCGGGCACTGCCTCGCCGCCGTCAAGCTGGCGGTAGCGCGGGCCGAGGCGGCGGGCCTGGTGGTCGAGGTGCTGGTGGTCCTCGATCGCTGCGTCGATGCCAGCGCGCGCATCGCTCGCCGTCATGGCGTGCACACCCTGGACCTACAGGCTGGCAACGTCGGCATTGCCCGACGCTTGGGCGCGGCGTGGATGATCGAGCGCGGGGCGCAGTGGCTGGCCTTCACCGACGCCGACAGCCGCGTACCCGTGCACTGGCTGGTGTCGCAACTGCAATGGCATGCCGACGCGGTCTGCGGCACGGTGCACATCGAGCGCTGGCAATCGTGGCACGGCGCCGCCCTGCGCCAGTTGTACCGCAGCCGTTACCAGGCCCGGGACGGCCATCGGCATATTCACGGCGCCAACCTGGGCGTCTGCGCCAAGGCCTATGAGCGCGTCGGCGGATTCCAGCCATTGCCGGCCCACGAAGATGTGCAACTGGTGCTGGCCCTCGAGGCCAGTGGCGCGCAGATTGTCTGGACGGCGGCGCACAGCGTGGCCACCAGCAGTCGCCGGGACAGCCGCGCCCGCCAGGGCTTCGGCGACTACCTGAATGGGCTGGAGGGGCAACTACCGTAACCTCTGCGCAACCGCGCTATGATGCTTTGCGCGGTCGCTTGGCCGCCGGTTTCTTCGCCTTGGTCTTGCCACCCAGGCTGCGCTTGAGCAGCTCGGTGAGGTCGATGATGTCCGCGCCCTTCTCCGCTGGCGCGCCCTTGCCTTCGTCCACGGTCTCGATCTTGCCCTTGCTGGCCTTCTCTTGCACCAGGTCGAGGATGGTCTGGCGAAAGGCATCATGGTACTCGTCGGGTGTCCATGGCCCACTCATGTCTTGTACCAACTTCCTGGCCATCTCCAGTTCGCGCTTGTCCAGCTTGCTGTCGGTCACGCTCTTGTCCAGTTCCAGCGACTCCAGGCCGCGCACCTCCTCGGGCCAGCGCAGGGTAATCATCACCAGCGCGTCTTCCAGCGGGCGCAGCAGCGCCAGATGCTGGCGGGTATGCAGCACGACGGTGGCCAGGGCGACCTTGCCGGTGCTTTCCAGGGTCTCGCGCAGCAAGGCGTAGACTTTGCCGCCACGTCGGTCAGGGCTCAGGTAATAAGGCGTGTCGAACTGTTGCAGGGGGATTTCCCCCGCATCGACGAACGAGAAGATATCGATGGTCTGGGTCGCCTCGGGCCGGGCCTTGCGAATCTCTTCCTCGCTGATCACCACGTAGCGGCCCTTCTCGTACTCCACGCCCTTGACGATGTGTTCCTTGTCGATCTCCTTGCCGGTGACCTTGTTCACCCGTTTGTAACCCACCGGCTCCATACTGCGCTTGTCGAGCCAGTCGAAATCCACCCGCTCGCTGCGCACGGCAGTGTTCAGCGAGACAGGGATGTGCACGAGGCCAAAGCTGATCGCGCCTTTCCAGATTGCCCGGGCCATGGTCGGCTCCTACACGTCGAACGGTTGACCGGGCTGGCTGTAGCGCAACGCGCCGCAGCGCTCGCAGCACTGGCACTGGAGCCCGGCGATTTCACGGACCAACAGACTGCGCCATTGGCAGCCACGCAGCAGGCAGACGAGTTTCATCAGCCACCTCCCTGGCCCGCATGAATAGGGGCTCTTAAAAGAACTGACTGCGCGGCGCGGCCAAGGTTTATTCGACTTTGCCCTACGGCAGTGGATTACCCCCCGTGACGCCGAACACCTCCCCGGTGATATAGCTCGACTCCTGGCTGGCCAGCAGCACATACAGCGGCGCGCATTCGGCAGGTTGGCCGGGACGTTTCATCGGTGTGTGCCCGCCGAAGTCGGGAATCTTCTCCGGCGGTTGGCCGCCGCTGGGCTGCAACACGGTCCAGATCGGGCCCGGCGCCACTGCGTTGACGCGGATGCCGCGCTCGATCACCTGCTTGGCCAGCGCCTTGGTGAAGGCAACGATCGCCGCCTTGGTGGTGGCGTAGTCGAGCAGCGTCGCCGATGGCTGGTAGGACTGGATCGAGGCAGTGTTGATGATCGTCGCCCCGGCCGGCATCAGCGGCACGGCAGCCTGGCACAACCAGAACAACGCGTAGACGTTGGTCTTGAGGGTGTGATCGAACTGCTCGTGGGTGATCTGGCCAATGTCCTTGCGCGCCACTTGCTTGCCGGCGACGTTGACCAGGATGTCCAGGCCGCCGAGCTGTTCGTGGGCCTGGTCCACCAACTGGCTGCAGAAGCGCGGGTCCTTCAGATCGCCAGGAAGCGCCACGGCCTTGCGCCCTTCGGCCTCGATCAGCTGGACCACTTCACGGGCGTCACGCTCTTCCGTGGGCAGGTAGTTGAGGACGATGTCGGCGCCCTCGCGGGCGAAGGCGATGGCCACGGCGCGCCCGATTCCCGAATCGGCGCCGGTGATCAGGGCACGACGACCGACCAGGCGGCCGAAGCCTTTATAGGTGGTTTCACCGTGGTCGGGCTTGGGTTGCATGTGGGCATCCAGGCCAGGGGCGGCTTGGCCCTGGGCCGCAAAGGGCGGATGGGGGTATTGGGTCAGGGGATTTTGCAGGGTGAATTGGTCATGGGGCTTGCCGGGCATGGGTGGGGCTCCTTCTGTGTTGGCTGCATGTTGTCGAAATGCGGGGCACACAGCTTTCGAGGCAGGCGACCAGCGAATGGTTTACTCAATGAGTCCCGAGCACCGACAGCTGGTGATCCATCACCTGCTTCACCACCTTGCGCATCGCCTGCCGGTCATCCAGACCTTGTTCACGGGCCAGCGCATAGGTTTCGCGCTGGTGATCGGCACTGGTGCCGTCGCGCAGGATGCGCCGGGCGTGGATGAAGGCGCGTTCGGCATCGGCGGTGTCGGCCGGGCATTGCAACTGCAGTTGCGTCAGCCAGCCTTCGGCGCTCACCGGCTGTTGCTCGTGCACGCCGATGAAGATGCCCAGGCGGCCCTGACGCAGGGCACGCCAATAGTTTTCCTGGGTGACCCAGCGCATCTCGCGGCTGGCGACAGCGTCACTGCGCCCCAGTGCATGCTCGACAAGATGGCGAAACAGCCCGGCGACGGCCAAGGCATCGTCCAACCGGGGGCAGCCATCGCAGATTCGCAGTTCGACGGTCGGAAACCGCCGCGAAGGCCTGATCGCCCACCAGAAGTCGCCGTCCTCGGCCAGGCTGCCGGTGCGTTGCAGCAGCGCCCGGTAGCGCTCGTAGGCGCTCCAGTCCGGCAGCGGTTCGGGCAGCCCCATGTGCGGCCACTCCCCGCACACCACGCGTCGGTAGCTCATGTAGCCCGTATCCTGGCCGCCCCAGTACGCAGACGAAGTGCTGAGCGCCAACAGCAGCGGCAGCCAGTACAACACCCGATTGATCACCTGCATGCGATCGACGCCGGCCGGCACACCGACATGCACGTGCAAGCCGTTCAAGAGGCTGCGCCGGGCCACCAACTGGTAGTCGTCGAACAGTTGACGGTAGTGCGGGGTATCCCGGGGACGCTGGCGCAACCACTGTGCACTCGGGTGGCTCCCCGCGCCGTAGAGGCCGGCCCCCTCGCCCGCCAGTGCCTGGCTCAGGCGCTGGCGCTGCTCGGTGAAAAAAACACGGGCCTGATGCAGCGTATCGAACACCGGCGAGGCGACCTCCACCTGGCTGCGGAACATTTCCTCGGCGAACCAGGGCCCCAGCGCATCGCGGCAACAACGGCCCACGGCCGGGGATGGCGCGGCCAAGACACGCCCCGTGGCCAGGTCGACCAGCAGGTATTCTTCCTCGATGCCGAACGTGCAAGGCCGCGCCATGCTGCATCAGCCCCGGCGGGTGACAGTCAGGGCAACGGCGGCGATGCGCTCGACCTGCTCGTAACCAGGCTCGAGCAACTGCTCGCCGAACACATCCGGGTCCAGCTCCCGATAGGACCAGCCGAACGCAGGTCCGGCCAGGCGCAGGCGTACGGCCTCGAGCAGCGCGTCGCGCCCCTCGACGATCGCGACACCGGTGTACAGCAGCAACGTGCCGCCGATCGACAGTCGCTCACGGGCCTGCTCGACAATGCGCAGGGACAGTTCGGCGCCCAACGTGCCCCCACCGTGGCGGTAAGCGCGCTGGGCGGCGTCGAGCATGTAGGGCGGATTGGCGACGATCAGGTCGAACGTGCCGACGATACCGTCGAGCAGGTCACTGGGCTCTACCGAGACGTTGGCCACGCCGGCCAGGGCCGCATTGATGGCGGTGTGGCGCAGGGCCATGGGGTTGATGTCCACCGCGCTGACCTGCGCATGCTGTGCGGCGCGGGCGATCAGCAACGCGCCGACGCCACTGCCGCAGCCAATGTCGACGGCATGCTGCACGCGCTGGGGGCTGTGCCGCAGGTGATCCTGGATCACCTGGGCGAACCGGTAACTGTCGGGGCCGAAGAACACCGCATCGCGGCTGTCGGTCGGCCAGGCGGAATGCACCAGCAGCAGGTCGTCCAGGCTCGACCAGCGCACCCTGCTGCGCCACAGCGTTCCTTGTGGTTCGAGCACGCCGGCAGTATGC
The DNA here is from genome assembly GCF_054060555.1 of Pseudomonas sp. TE6283. NCBI lineage: Bacteria > Pseudomonadati > Pseudomonadota > Gammaproteobacteria > Pseudomonadales > Pseudomonadaceae > Pseudomonas > Pseudomonas sp. TE6283. Next base: position 82,973 of record NZ_JBSSDH010000019.1, on the reverse strand, counting down.
AGGTGTTGCAGTTCGTCAGCGCTGAGCAGCGACGCGGCGAACGGTCGGCTCCAGCCAAACACATCGCGCAGGGTGCGAGCCTGGCGCGCTTCGGCGCGGGCATTGACCCTGGCCTGGGTCGCCGGGGTCACGCAAGTAAAACGGTAGCCGTCGGCACGCAGACGCCGCCCCAGTTGCAGCAGGGCCTCGTCGGCACAGGTCTGGTCCTGGTCGAGCAGCATCAGTTCGGCCCTCCCTGCGTCAAACCGGTGGCCTGGATGAACGCACGGGTCGCGCGCAGGCCCTGAGGTGTGGAGTGGCGATTGCCGGCCATCGCTTCGATCAGCGCGGCGATATCGGCCACCTGCGTTACGCCCGGCGCCTCCTCCTCCAGTTGCAAGGCCTGCTCCCACTGACCCGGCGGCACCCGACGCACACCGGCTCCCTGCCAGCTGCCGGCGATCCAGTCGTGCCAGAGCTGCTTTTCATAGGCATCGAACACGCCGAACATGGCCGCCACCGGACCATCGATCAGCGACCAGAATCGACTCTGCCGGGGGTCGCTATCGCGCTTGATCCACCCCTGGGCTTGCAGTGCATCCAGGAACCCGGGCATCGCACCGGGCTCGGCGAGCCACTGGTTGATGGTGCGCCCCTGCAGGCGACAGCGGTCCGAATGCATGCACTGTCCATAAACGCGCTTACGTTCCAGGGCATCGAGCAACTCGGCCTGCAGGTCGAACGAAGCGATCAACGACGGCGTGTCGACGCCCAGGTCATTGAGCCGATAGCCATGTCTGACGCGCTCGTAGAACGCCGGTCCCTGATCCCGGGACAGGTCGATGAAGCTCTCCAGGGAGCGCCGCGCGTGACCGCTGGCGGCGTTGTCGATGGTCACATGCAGCTGGAAGTAATGGGCGTCGATGCCCAGTTCTGCCAGCTCATGGGTAGTGATCAGCAGGTGCAACGGTGGCTGCTCGTACCCCAGGTTGTAACCGATCACTTCAGGTAGAAAACGATCACAGTGCTGCCCCAAGGCCAGTTGCAGCGCGCCTTGCAGGTAACGTGCGGAAGGTAGCGGCGCGCCTTGCAGGCAGCCGAGACGACTGAGCAACCGCTGGTAGATCAACACATGGTTGCAGCGCGGATCGCCGTCACCCAGTTCTTCGAGATAGGTGCGGATCAACCCGTGAAAACGCGGGTCCCGCCAATGGCACAGGGCGCCGTGCAACCATGCGCCGTCGACCGCCTTGGTCGGCGCGACCTGTTGCAGGAACCACAACGCATGGGCCCGGTTGGCGAAGTAGCGGCGCGCGGCCCCCTGGCGCCGTTGTTCAAGATAAGCCGTGTGTTCACTGGCGACCCGCTGGGCATGGGCGGCTGACCATTCCAGCAATCGCCCGGGATCATCCGGCAGATCGTCCGCAAGCGTACGCACTTGGCGCAGCTGCTGCTGCAGCCAGGCCTCGCCTGCCGGATCAGCGCCCTTGAGCAGGGCCCGATAGCGATGCTCAAGTCCATCGGTCGCCTTGTCAGTCACACACTCAGTCATCGCCACCATGCCCGGTACCTCGCTCATGGATTCTGCGGTCTGGTCTCAGGGGACGGGTTGGTCGTGGGTGTATCGGGTTGCTGCATCTGCAGCGAGGGCTTGCTCGGGTCGGCGTCCTTGGCCGGATGGTCGTTGTCACGATCGAAACAACCGCTCAGCAGGCTGAGGCTGCCGATCAGGCAGATAAAAGGGGCGATACGCATGGTGCCTCCTGGGTGGGGTATGCGCGGTGCCAGGCAAGCCCGGCACCGCGTGCCCTCACTTACGTGCGGCCACCCTTGCGGCCGGACTCGGTCTGACGGTGGTCGCCGCCACTGCTCTGACCGCCCTTGCGGCCGGCTTCGGAGGCCTTCTCGCGGTCGTTGGCGAAGTTGCCCGGGTTCTTCGATCCACCCTGGCTGCCGGTCTTGTTGCTGTCCTGGCGACCGGTCATGTTGCTGTCTTTGTTGGCCATGGTTGCAAAACCTCGTGTGGCTAAGGGATGCACGGCTGCATGCCGTACAGGATTGGGAGTACGGAGATAAGGCGGGATTCGGATTATTCCGGCGGGATCGGACCGGTGGCGCTAAACATGCCGCTGCCCTGTATCTGGGACGCAAGCGGACGCGGGCAGGGTTGACCCCTTCAGGCACTCTGGCATAATCCACACAACCTACCGGCCGGTAGGTTTGTTTTCGTCAACGGATTTTCCAGTCATGCCTGCTTCCAGCCTGCGCTTCGCCGCCTCCCTCGCCCTGATCGGCGCCCTCGGCCCTTCGGCCATCGACATGTACCTGGCCAGCCTGCCGGAAATGGCCCGCGACTTCGCCACCGGCTATACCCAGGTGCAGCTGACCCTGACCGTGTTCCTGCTGGCGATGGGTGCCGGCCAGTTGCTGTTCGGCCCCGTGGTCGATGCCCTGGGCCGTCGTCGCCCGCTGCTCGCGGGGTTGGTGGTGTTCAGCCTGGCCTCCCTCGGCGCGGCCGCCGCGTCTTCGTTGGACCTGCTGCTGATCGCACGCCTGGTCCAGGGCCTGGCCAGCGCGCTGACGCTGGTGGTGATCATGAGCATGGTCCGCGACAGCGCCGACGGTGCGCGGGCGGCGCAGATCTTCGCCCTGCTGATGACCATCGAAGGCCTGGCGCCGATCCTCGCCCCGGCGTTGGGCGGGGTGATCGACACGGCCTATGGTTGGCGGGCGATCATGCTGGTGCTGGCCGGTCTGGGCCTGCTGACCTTGCTCAACTCGATGCTGACGCTCGGCGAGACCTTGCCGGCGGGGCAGCGGGTACGCCTGGCGCCGGCCCGCGCATGGCGCACCTATGCGCGCATCGCCGCCGACGGCGCGTTCCTGCGCCCGGCCCTGGCGTTGTCGGCGGTGTTCTTCTTCCTGTTCGCCTACATCGCCGGCTCCGCCTACGTGTACCAGCAGCATTTCGGCCTTTCCAGCGCCCACTTCGGCCTGCTGTTCGGGGCCTGCGGCGTTGCCATCCTGCTCGGCGCGGCGCTGTCCGGCTACTGGGTGACGCGCCACGGCGTGGCTCGCGTGGCCTGGTGGGGCGCGCTGTGCATGGGCGGCGGCGCGCTGCTGGCGGTACTTGCCGGGCTGAGCGGCACGGGCCTGGCGCTGCTGCTGGCGGGCGTCGTGCCGGCGCTGTTCGGCCTGGGCATTTGCGAGGCCACCTTGATGGCCCTGGCGATGTCGTCGCAGCAACGTGACGTCGGCTCCACCGCAGCCCTGCTCGGTGCCCTGCAACTGGTGATCTCGTCCAGTGCCACACCGTTGGCCGGCCACCTGGCAACCCTGGGGCCGCTGGCCTGGGCCTGGCTGCTGGCGGCCGCTGCCCTGGTCATCGTCGGTTTGACCCGCGCCGCCGTGGCAAAGACAATCAGCGCCTCGCCCTGCCCTAGCGTCAACCCGGAGTGACCGCCTTGAAAGCCCTGACCCCTTCCGCCGCGCGTATCTGCGACCATGCCGTCGTGCATTTCGCCGAACATGGCTACGACGGCTCGTCATTGAGCGAGATCGCCGCCTTGGCGGGCATGCGCAAGGCATCGCTTTATGCCCATTTCGCCAACAAGGATGCGTTGTTCGTGCGCGCCTTCGAACGGGCGCTGGCGGACGAAACCGCCTACGTCGAGGCGGGGTTCGGCCACGAGGCGGCGGGCCGCGAGGCGCCGGGGCACTGGCACCCGCTGCACCTGGCCGAGCGCTACGCCGCCTCGGCCAACCTGCGCTTCGTGCTGCGCACGGCGTTCCTGCCGCCGGCGCCGATCCGCTCGGTTGTCACCGGCGGCTTCGAGGCCTACCTGGAGCAGATCCGCCTGGGCTTCTGCCAGGCCCTGCGCGAGCGCCACGCCTGGGCCCGCAGCGATGGCAACAAGCTGGAGCTGTATGGCGACGCGTACCTGGGGATCATCGACAGCCTGCATGTGGAGCTGCTGTACGCGAACCCGGCGGTGTATGCACGGCGGGCGGCTTCGTTGCTGAAGATTCTCGATGATTCGCTGTATCTTGCCGGTCTGTAGGGGGACCCTGTACACGATTCAAGGGCCCCGCGATGGCGGAGGTCAGCGCTCGCGGCATCAGGGCCTGACCTTCTTGAGCTCGTTCAACAACTCCATCAACTTCTCCAACTTGTCCTCGCCGAACTGGCGCTGGATCTCCTGGTAATTGCGCTCCATCTCCTCGCTCATGGCCAGGAACGCCTGCTGGCCGCGCACGGTCAGGCTGATGAAGATCCGCCGCTGGTCCTCCGGCGACTTGCGCCGGCCCACCAGGCCGTCACGCTCCAGGCGCTTGAGCACGCCGCTCATGCTCGGTTTGAGGATGCAGGCCTGATCCGCCAACTGGTGGCTTTCCAGCTCGCCCTGCTGGCGCAGGATGCGGATCACCCGCCACTGCTGCTCGGTCAGGTCGTGGGCATTGAGGGCCGGGCGGAAGAACGCCATGGTCGCTTCGCGGGCCTGCAACAGGGTCAACGTCAGGGAAGGTCTTGGATTGGTCATCAGGATAAGCGGCTGGATTTATTAAGATATTAATAAAGTGAAAACCATTTTCACCCGTGCTGTCCAGCCCCAGTGAAAAGTACCAGCGCTCCCGGCAAACGCGCATTTTCCAGGCAGCGCCTTCGTTGCACGATCAGGTGAAGCCTGCAGCGCGGAGCTGATCGCCTCATGTCAACGCAATCCCGCCTGGCGCTGGCGGTATTCCCCCGGCGTCATCTGCGCATGGCGCTGGAAGAAGCGGCTGAAATACGCCGGATCCTTGAACCCCAGCCGGTAGCAGATCTCGTTGGCCGAACCGCCGGTGTACAGCAGCAACCGCCGCGCCTCCTGCATCAGCCGTTCGAACACCAGGCGCTTGGACGGCAGGTCGGCCATGCGCCGGCACACATCGTTCAGGCGCGCCTCGGTCACCCCCAGCGCCGCCGCATAGGCCGGCAGCGTCCAGTGGTCGAGGTAGTGGCGCTCGATCAGCTCGTTGAAGCGATGGAACAACTGCAAGTCCTCGTGCCGCGCGGGCGTTGCCTCCAGCGAATTGGCGCCCAGGCGCAGCAGGCTGATCATCACCAGCCGCGCCAGGTCCTGCACGGCGGTGCCCTGCCCGGCCTGGCCATGGCCGATTTCGTCGCCAAGCAGGTCGAACAGCTGCTCCAGGCGCCGTACCTCGCCGGCCGCCGTGCCCTGCAAGTGCCCCAGGGCAACGCAGGCCGGTTGCAGCCGCGGTCCCAACGCCAGCCCGGGCTCGGCCTGCAGCAGTTGCCAGACCAGTTGCTGGCGCACGGTCAGCACATGGCCGTCGGCGTCGGCCTCGGTGACGAAGGCATGGGGAATGGTCGGCGGGGTAAGAAAGAACATCGGCCCGGACTCGTGGTAGCGCTGCTCGTCCAGGTACACCCGCACGCTGCCGCTCTTGACGTAGTGCACCTGGAAGAAGCGGTCATGGCGGTGCACCGGCATGTTGCGGCCGAAAAAACCGGCCAGGTTGCCCAGGCGGTCGTAGTGCACCTCGCTGTCGCTGTAGCGCTGGTCATAGACCTGACCGATGTTGATGTTGGGGATCGGCTGTCGTTCTTTCATTGTTGTTCTCGCAGCGGTGAAACGCGCCGGGGAAACCATCCTAGCACCACCGGCCGGCGGTGGACGCCTTGACGATCGTTAACATATTAAATATAAAGTTAACACATTAACAAAAACACCATGAAGCGCAGGAGAAAAGCATGAGCCGTGCCTTGCACGAGGTCGCCAACGGCAGCTTGTTCGGCGTTGCCCTGAACTACCAGGGCCTGCTGCAGCAGCATCTGGCATCCTTCCATGAAGCGCCGTACCGGCAGCCGCCGGTCAAGCCGGTGCTGTTCATCAAGACCCCGAACACCCGCAACGGGCATGCCCAGCCGGTAACCTACCCCTCGGCAGTCGAGCGACTGCAACCCGGCCCCGCGCTGGGCGTGGTGATCGGCAAGGACGCCAGCCGCGTCAGCATCGACGACGCCCTCGCGCATGTGGCCGGCTACACCATCGTCAACGAGTTCAGCCTGCCCGAGGACAGCTACTACCGCCCGGCGGTCAAGGCCAAGTGCCGCGACGGCTTCTGCGCCATCGGCCCGCAGCTGGTGCCGGCCGCGCAGGTCGACAACCCCGACGCGCTGGGCATCCGCCTGTGGGTCAACGGCCAGTTGCGCCAGCACAACAGCACCGCCAATTGCGTGCGCGGCGTGGCCCGGCTGATCGCCGAGATCAGCGAGTTCATGACCCTGCATGCCGGCGACGTGCTGATCACCGGCACCCCCGAAGGTCGCGTCGATGTGCTGCCCGGCGACCGGGTGACGGTCGAGATCGACGGCCTTGGCCAGCTGACCAACCCCATCGTCGCCGAACAAGGACTCGCCCCATGAAGCACGCCCGTATCCAGTTCGACGGCCAGGTCCATCAGGTCACCGTCGAGGACGACCAGCAACTGCGCCTGGCCGATGGTCGCCTGGTCCAGGCCGACCAGGTCACCTGGCTGCCACCGGCCACCGGCAACATGTTCGCCCTGGGCCTGAACTATGCCGACCACGCCGCCGAGCTGGCCTTCACCCCGCCCACCGAACCGCTGGCGTTCATCAAGTCGCCGGGCACCTACACCGGGCACGAGCAGGTGACCTGGCGCCCGGACAACGTCAAGTACATGCACTACGAGTGCGAGCTGGTGGCGGTGATCGGCAAGCCGGCGCGCAACGTCAGGCGCGAGGACGCCCTCGACTACCTGGCCGGCTACACCGTGTGCAACGACTACGCCATCCGTGACTACCTGGAAAACTACTACCGCCCCAACCTGCGGGTGAAGAATCGCGACGCCACCACCCCGGTAGGCCCGTGGATCGTCGACGTCGCCGATGTGCCGGATCCGTCGAACCTGACGCTGCGCACCTGGATCAACGGCGAGCTGAAACAGCAAGGCAGCACCGCCGACATGATCTTCGACATCCCCTATTTGATCGAATACTTCTCCAGCTTCATGACCCTGCAGCCCGGCGACATGATCGCCACCGGCACCCCGGAAGGCCTGGCCGACGTGGTCCCCGGCGACGAAGTGGTGGTGGAGGTGCAAGGGGTCGGCCGCCTGGTCAACCGAATCGTCAGCGAAGCCGAGTTCTTCGCCCACAAAGCACACGAGGCAACAGCATGATCAAGCACTGGATCAACGGCCGCGAGGTCGAGAGTCGCGAAACCTTCATCAACTACAACCCGGCCACCGGCGAGGCCATCGGCGAAGTCGCCAGCGGCGGCGCCGAGGAAGTCGCCCAGGCCGTGGCTGCGGCAAAAGAGGCCTTCCCGAAATGGGCCAACACCCCGGCCAAGGAACGCGCCCGCCTGATGCGCCGCCTCGGCGAGCTGATCGAGCAGAACGTACCGCAGCTGGCCGAACTGGAGACCCTGGACACCGGCCTGCCGATCCACCAGACGCGCAACGTGCTGATTCCCCGCGCATCGCACAACTTCGACTTCTTCGCCGAGGTGTGCACGCGCATGGACGGGCACACCTACCCGGTGGACGACCAGATGCTCAACTACACCCTGTACCAGCCGGTGGGCGTGTGCGGGCTGGTGTCGCCCTGGAACGTGCCGTTCATGACCGCCACCTGGAAGACCGCGCCGTGCCTGGCCCTGGGCAACACCGCGGTGCTGAAGATGAGCGAACTGTCGCCGCTGACCGCCAATGAGCTGGGACGCCTGGCGGTCGAGGCCGGCATCCCCAATGGCGTGCTCAACGTCATCCAGGGCTACGGCGCCACCGCCGGCGATGCCCTGGTGCGGCACCCGGACGTGCGCGCCATCTCGTTCACCGGCGGCACCGCCACCGGCCGCAAGATCATGCAGACGGCGGGCCTCAAGAAGTACTCCATGGAATTGGGCGGCAAGTCGCCGGTACTGGTCTTCGAGGATGCCGACCTCGCCCGGGCGCTGGACGCCGCGCTGTTCACCATCTTCTCGCTCAACGGCGAGCGCTGCACCGCAGGCAGCCGCATCTTCATCCAGGAGAGCGTGTACCCGCAGTTCGTCGCCGAGTTCGCCGCCCGCGCCAGGCGCCTGATCGTCGGTGACCCGACCGATCCGAAGACCCAGGTTGGCTCGATGATCACCCAGCAGCACTACGACAAGGTCACCGGCTATATCCGCATCGGCCTCGAGGAAGGCGCACGCCTGGTGGCCGGTGGCCTGGAGCGTCCGGCCGGGCTGCCAGCGCACCTGGCCAAGGGGCAGTTCATCCAGCCGACGGTGTTCGCCGACGTGAGCAACTCGATGCGCATCGCCCAGGAAGAGATCTTTGGCCCGGTGGTCTGCCTGATCCCGTTCAAGGACGAGGCCGAGGCGCTGCAACTGGCCAACGACACCGAATACGGCCTGGCGTCGTATATCTGGACCCAGGATATCGGCAAGGCCCACCGCCTGGCCCGCGGTATCGAGGCGGGCATGGTGTTCATCAACAGCCAGAACGTGCGTGACCTGCGCCAACCGTTCGGCGGGGTGAAAGGCTCGGGCACCGGGCGCGAGGGTGGGCAATACAGCTTCGAGGTCTTCGCCGAGATCAAGAACGTGTGTATATCCATGGGTAGCCATCACATTCCGCGCTGGGGCGTGTAAAACGGGGCTGCTGCGCAGCCCTCGCCATGGACACCAAGAACAACAACCTTCAACAGGAGACATACCATGGGCAAACTCGCTCTCGCCGCCAAGATCACCCATGTGCCCTCGATGTACCTGTCCGAACTGCCCGGCCCGCGCCAGGGCTTTCGCCAGGCGGCCATCGACGGGCACCACGAGATCGGCCGGCGCTGCCGCGAACTGGGCGTGGACACCATCGTCGTGTTCGACACCCACTGGCTGGTCAACGCCAACTACCACATCAACTGCGCCGCGCACTTCGAAGGCCTGTACACCAGCAACGAACTGCCGCACTTCATCGCCAACATGAACTATGGCTTCCCCGGCAACCCCGAACTGGGGCGGATCCTCGCCGAGCAATGCAACCGCCTGGGCGTGGAGACCATGGCCCACGACGCCACCACGCTGGCGCCTGAGTACGGCACCCTGGTGCCGATGCGCTACATGAACACCGACCAGTATTTCAAGGTGGTCTCGGTCTCGGCGCTGTGCACCTCGCACTACCTCAACGACAGCGCGCGCCTGGGCTGGGCCATGCGCAAGGCGGTGGAGGAACACTACGACGGTACCGTGGCGTTCCTGGCCAGCGGCTCGCTGTCACACCGTTTTGCCCAGAACGGCCAGGCCCCGGACTTTGCCACCAAGGTCTGGAGCCCGTTCCTGGAAACCCTCGACCACCGCGTGGTGCGCATGTGGCAGGACGGCGACTGGGCCGACTTCTGCGCGATGCTGCCCGAGTACGCGGTCAAGGGCCATGGCGAAGGCTTCATGCACGACACCGCCATGTTGCTCGGTGCGCTCGGCTGGTCGCGATACGACGGCAAGGCCGAGGTGGTGACACCGTACTTCGGTTCTTCCGGTACCGGCCAGATCAACGCGATCTTCCCGGTCACCCCGCAGGACGGCAGCGCGATCCCCGCAGCCCAGGCCTCGAACCCGGTCGGGATCACCTCCACAAGCCGCCTGTAAGGAGCCCCCATGCCCCATCTGGTCCTGCTCTATAGCCCGGATATCGAAGCCGACGCCGATATGCCCGGCCTGTGCCGCGCCCTGGCCGACTGCATGCTCGCCCAACGCGACGAACATGATCGCCAGGTGTTCCCCACCGGCGGCACCCGCGTGCTGGCCTACCCGGCCGCCCATGCGGCGATCGCCGATGGCCGCGGCGACTACGGCTTCGTCTACGCCAACCTGCGCATGGGCAGCGGTCGCAGCGCCACGGTGCACCGGCAGGTCGGCGATGCACTGCTGGCTGTATTGCGCCAGCGACTGGACGCGCTGCTGGAACGTCGCCCGGTCGGCGTGACCCTGCAGATCGATGAGAGCCAGGCGCAGGCGTACGACGCCAAGCACAGCAGCCTGCATCCCCTGTTCACCCGTCAGCCCTGAGGTCTCCATGCTCGACGCCCGCATCATCCAGCAAGCCGCCGCCCGCCTAGACCAGGCCGAGCGCACCCGCGAACAGGTCGGCCAGTTCTCCCTGGAACACCCCTCGATCAGCATCGAGGACGCCTACGCCATCCAGCGCGCCTGGGTGGCACGCAAGATCGAGGGCGGCCGCAAGCTGGTCGGCCACAAGATCGGCCTGACCTCCAGGGCCATGCAGGTCTCCTCGAACATCACCGAACCGGACTACGGCGCGCTGCTCGACGACATGCTGTTCGACGAAGGCAGCGACATTCCCTTCGAGCGCTTCATCGTGCCCCGGGTCGAGGTGGAGCTGGCGTTCATCCTCGGCAAGCCGCTCAAGGGGCCGAACGTGAACCTGTTCGACGTGCTCGACGCCACCGAATGGGTGATTCCGGCCCTGGAGATCATCGATGCGCGCATCCAGCAGGTCGACCCGCTCAGCGGCGTGACCCGCAAGGTGTTCGACACCATCTCCGACAACGCCGCCAACGCCGGCGTGATCATCGGCGGTCGCGCGGTGCGCCCGGGCGACGTCGACCTGCGCAAGGTGCCGGCGGTGCTGTACCGCAACGGCGTGATCGAGGAGTCCGGCGTGTCGGCGGCGGTGCTCAACCACCCGGCCAAGGGCGTCGCCTGGCTGGCCAACAAACTGGCGCCGTACGACGTGGGGCTGGAGGCCGGCCAGATCATTCTCGGCGGTTCGTTCACCCGCCCGGTAGCCGCCCGTCCCGGCGACACCTTCCACGTCGACTACGACCAGCTTGGCTCGATCGCCTGCCGATTCGTCTGAGGACCCACCATGGACATGCCCATCAATACCTTCAAGCAACGCCTGCGCACGGGCCAGGCGCAGATCGGCCTGTGGCTCGGCCTGGCCGATCCGTACTGCGCGGAACTGGCGGCCAACGCCGGCTTCGACTGGCTGCTGCTCGACGGTGAGCACGCGCCCAACGACCTGCGTGGCCTGCTCGGCCAGTTGCAGGCGGTGGCGCCCTACCCGGCCCAGCCGATCGTGCGCCCGGTGATCGGCGACACCGCGCTGATCAAGCAATTGCTGGATATCGGCGCGCAGACCCTGCTGGTGCCCATGGTCGAAAGCGCCGAGCAGGCACGCCAGCTGGTGCGTGCGATGCGCTACCCGCCCCACGGTGTGCGCGGCGTCGGCAGCGCTTTGGCACGAGCGTCGCGCTGGAACAGCCTGCCCGGCTACCTGGACCAGGCTGACGAACAGATGTGCCTGCTGGTACAGGTGGAGAACCGCGAAGGCCTGGCCAACCTCGACGCGATCTGCGCCGTCGAAGGTGTCGATGGCGTGTTCATCGGTCCCGCCGACCTCAGCGCCGCCATGGGCCACCGGGGCAACCCGGGGCATCCCGAAGTACAGGCAGCCATCGACGATGCCATCGTACGCATCGGCCGTGCTGGCAAGGCGGCGGGGATCCTCAGCGCCGACGAAGCGCTGGCGCGCCGGTATATCGAGCTAGGGGCTGCGTTCGTCGCTGTGGGGGTCGACACCACGGTGCTGATGCGCGGCTTGCAGACGTTGGCAGGCAAGTTCAAGGAAGGGGCCGCTACCAGCGCCCAGGGCGGTGTCTACTAGTCCGGCCTGGTAGCGCGTAAGCTCGATGTTGGGAGCGTACTGGCCCCTGCGACAGTGCCATGCTAGCCTCCGCGCGCCCCGCCCTGCGGGGTCGCAACAACATCGAACCAAGGAGTCAGGCAATGGACCTGCAGTTTCTGGGCACCTCTTCCGGTGTGCCCACCAAGGCCCGCAACGTCAGTGCGACTGCGGTCATCGAGGCATCCGGCACGGGGTGGTACCTGGTCGATTGCGGCGAGGGCACCCAGCACCGGCTGCTGCACAGCCCGCTGTCGGTGCGCGACCTGCGCGCCATCCTCATCACCCATGTGCACGGCGACCACTGCTTCGGCCTGCCGGGGCTGCTGGCCAGCGCTGGCATGTCAGGGCGCAAGGAGCCGTTGCAACTGGTGCTGCCGGCCGACCTGCAGGCCTGGGTGCGCCAGAGCCTGGCGGTCAGCGATACCTACCTGCCCTTCGAGCTGCAGATGCAGCCGGTCGAGACCTTCACCGGGCTGGAACATGGCAATGTGCAGATCGGCGTGGTCGAGCTGTCGCATCGGGTGCCGTCCTACGGTTTCGTGTTCGAGGAACGTGACCCCGAGCCGCGACTGGACACCCAGCGCCTGCAGGCGGACGGCATCCCCGCCGGGCCGATGTGGGGGCAACTGGCCCGTGGCAGGACTGTCGAGCACGAGGGGCGCCAGCTCGATCCGCAGACTTACCTGCAACCGACACGCCCAGCGCAACGGATTATCGTCTGCGGCGACAACGACCGCCCGGAGCTGTTGAGCACGCTGGCGGCGAACGTGGATGTGCTGGTGCATGAGGCCACCTTCACCCAGCCGGTGGTCGAACGTACCCAGGCCACCTTCGGCCACAGCACCGCCGCCGCGGTGGCGCGCTTCGCCGAAACGGCGGGTGTCAGGAACCTGGTGCTGACGCATTTCAGCGCCCGCTACCAATCCGGCGGCGGGCGTGGCGGCTCCATCGAGGAAGTGCGCGAGGAGGCACAAGCGCACTACAACGGGCACCTGACCCTGGCCCGGGACCTGCAGCGTTATCGGCTTGGCCGTGATGGGGTGGTGGTCGAGGTGGAGTAACGCCTAAGGGTTGATCCTGGCATGGTCGCGCGACGCTGGTGATGGCTGAATGATTCCTGGGGCCTCAATGCGCCGGATGCTGCTCCACACTGCCCGCCAGGCAGTAGCGATCCCGCCCCTGGCGCTTGGCTGCATACAGCGCCGCATCCGCCGCCGCCATCAGGTTCTCCGGGGTCACCGTCTCCAGCGTCGGCGCGCCCACCGCGATACCGGCACTGGCCGTGACATGCCCCAACGGGCTGCCGGCATGCTCGATGGCCAGCCGGCGCAACAGCTGCAGGATCTCCTGGACGATCTGGCTGGCACCCTGGACATCGGTATCGGGCAACAACAGGGTGAACTCCTCGCCACCATAACGCACCGCCAGATCCCCTGGGCGTTTCAGCGCCTGTCGCAGCAGCTCGGCGAAACGCCGCAGGCACTGGTCGCCCACCGGGTGGCCGTAGCGGTCGTTGTAGGCCTTGAAGTAATCCAGGTCGAGCATGACCAGGGCCAGCGGCCGGCCCTGGCGACGCGCCCGGCGGATCTCCGGCTCGAACACCGCGTCCAGCCGTCGACGGTTGCCCAGTCCGGTCAGGCTGTCGCTCAGGGCCAGCGCCTTGAGGGTCTGGTGGGCCTGGTGCAGCGCGCGCTCGATGGCGATGCGCTCGCGCAACTGGCGCAGGACAATCCAGCCGAAGCCGGCCAGGCCGACCAGCAGCAGAACCAGCACCGCCAACGACTTGATCATGTCACGCCGCCAGGGCCCGACAATCGACTCGAGGGACAAGCCCGCCTGCACCACCAGCGGGTAACTGGACAGCGCGCGGAACGCATACAACCGCGTCGTGCCATCAACCACCGCCACCGCCTCGGCCACCCCTTCGTTGGCGTAGGGCAGGTAGTGTCGGAAGATCTCGCTGCCCGCCAGGCTGCGGCCGATGACCTGCTCGACGAAGGGCCGTCGCACGAGGATGGTGCCGTCACGCTTGGCCAGAACCAGGGCGCCACGCTCATCGATCTTGAAGTCGCCGTAGTAACGCACGAACCAGTCGACCTTGATGGTGCCCAGCAGCACCCCGGCGAAGCGTCCATCGGGCAGGTCCAGACGCCGCGAGATGGGGATGATCAGGTCGCCCGTGGAACGGCTGCGCACCACCGAGCCGATGCGCACCTGGCGGTCGGCATGGGTCTGGTGGTAGAGGAAATAGTCGCGGTCGGCGTTGTTGGCCCCCGGCGGCACGGCATCCTTGTCGGTGACGATCCAGCTGCCATCGGCGCCATAGACGAACAGGCCGTGCAACTGCGGCATGATCTGCGCCTGTTGCTTGAGCAGGGCGTGCAGGCGCGGTCGATCGACATGGGCAAAGCCATCGCCTTCCAGGCGCTCGGCCAGGACCGCGGTGATCGCGTCCACCTGGCGGATGGCGTCCTCGGCGTGCTGGGCCGTTGCTCGGGCCAGGTTGGTGACCGCGTTCTCGGCGTCGCCGAACGCCTGCCGGTAATCGCGCCAGATCCGCCAGCCCTCGATCAGCACGAACGCCAGCATCACCACCGCCATGAATCCCAGCACCAGGCGGAACAACGACACGGCGCGGCCCTCGCCGGTCACCGCGAAGAGGCCGTCATCAGTCTGTTTCCTGGCTGCTGCCATCGAAGTCCCTTGTCGTCACGCACTGGCCGCTCATCACTATAGTTCAGCCAGGCAACTGTCTATCCCCTGTAGGAGCGGCCTGTTCAACCAAGCTGCGCCACGATCGCCTCCATCAGCGCCCGCACCCGCCTCGGTTGCACCCGGGTCGGCGGATAGACGATCTGCAGCGCCACCGGCCCGGCGCTGAAGTCACCCAGCACCTCCACCAGCCTGCCTTCGTCCAGGTCATCCTGCACATCGCGCAGCGACTTCAGGCACAGGCCATGCCCGGCCAGGGCCCAGCGCCGCACCTGCTCGCCATTGTTGGCAACCCGCCGGCCGCGCACGCTGACCGGATACGCCGCCGCGCCCAGACGGAACGGCCAGACCCGCTCGGTGTGGATGCCGAAGCGCATGACGATGCAGTCGTGCCGCGCCAGGTCGTCCGGGTGCAACGGTGTGCCGTGCCGACGCAGGTAACCGGGCGCGGCGCACACCACCCGACGGTTGTCGCCCAGCGTTCGGGCATGCAGGGAGCTGTCGGCCAATGCGCCGTAGCGGATGGCGAGGTCGATGCCCTGCCCTACGAGGTCGACGTAGCCGTCGGTCAGGTCCAGGTCGATCGACACGTCGGGGTGCTCGGCGAGGAAACGGTCGAGCAGAGGCACGATGCAGTGCTGGCCGAGGTCCACCGGCGCGCTCAGGCGCACCAGCCCGGAGATCTTCTGCTGGCCGTGCCGCAGCTGGCTCTGCAACTCCTCGGCCTCTGCCAGCAGGCGCCGGGCGCCGTCGGCCAGCAGGCGACCGGCTTCGGTCAGGCTGAGCGAGCGGGTGCTGCGGGTCAGCAGCGTCACCCCGTAATGCGCCTCCAGCGCCGACAGGCGCTCGGACACCGTGGCCGGTGACAGCCCGCGTTCACGGCCCGCCGCCGACAGGCTGCCCTTTTCGATGATGGTAAGGAACAACGCCAGTTGATCCAGCATGGCTTTCGATTTATCCGAAATATGATTTTGCCTTTAGGCTGATTATTAGCGATTTTCTCGCTAATTACACTGCCCGGCATCGAAACCCACGCACTCAGGAGCGAACCGATGACCAGCAGAAGAGACTTCGTGAAAGGCACCCTCGCCAGCGGCATCGCCGTGGCGGCGGGCGCGGCACTGGCAAGCGAGCCAGGCAGCGCCCGCGGGACGACGCCAGCTAGCGGTGGTGGCCGGGCGTTCTGGCCCAACGGCGCGCAACTGGTGATCTCGGTGTCGTTGCAGTTCGAATCAGGTGGGCAGCCGGCGCATGCCGAAAGCCCTTTCCCGCAACTGGACCCACGCTACCCCGACACCATAGCCCCCAGCTGGTACCGCTACGGCCCGCTGGAAGGCGTGCCGCGCCTGCTCGCGCTGTTCGACCGGCACGGCATCAAGGTCACCTCGCACATGGTCGGCAAGGCTGTTGAAACCTACCCGGAGCTGGCGGCCGAGGTGGTCCGGCGCGGTCACGAGGCCGCCGGGCACGGCCTGCACTGGGCGCCCCAGTACAGCCTGACGCCTGCAGAGGAGCGCCGCCAGTACGAGCAGGCCAACGCCATCATCGAGCGCGTCACCGGGCAACGTCCGCTGGGCTTCAACGCGTTCTGGATGCGCCACTCCCGCGAGACCCTGAATATCCTCCAGGACCTGGGCTTCCTCTACCACATCGACGACCTGGCCCGTGACGAACCCTCGGTCACCCCGGTGCGCGGCAAGCCGTTCGCCGTGGTGCCCTACACCCTGCGCAACAATGACATCGGCCGCATCGCCGGATCCACGGCGATGACCGGCGCCGCCCTGCTGCAGGAGCTCAAGGACGAGTTCGACGTGCTGTACGCCGAAGGCCGCCAGCGCCGCCGGCTGATGTCGCTGTCGGCCCATGACCGCATCGGCGGCACACCCACCGTGGTGCGGGCGCTGGACCAGTTCTTCGCCTATGCCCGCAGCCATGCCGGGGTGGCCTTCATGCGCAAGGACGACATCGCCCGCTGGACCCTGGCCCAGGGCGACGCGCCGGTCAATCCGCCGCGGGTGTCCAGCTGATCGCTGGGACCGCCTTGTCCCCCGCCCCATCCCCCGCCACCGGCCACAACCGCCGCTCGATCCCCTGGGCCAGCAGGTGGCCCACCGCGGCTTCGATGGCCGACAGCACGCACAACTGCGCCGGCTCGTTGGTGGTGTAGCCCACCTCGGCCTCGAGCAGCTTATTGAACTCGATGAACTTGAACACCCCCGGCGTTCTGCCCGACCGAGTAGATGGTCTTGCTGGTCATCACGTTGACCAGCACCTGGCCGGTGCGCACGTCCCCCATTCGCAGGTTTACGGTCACCTGGTCCACCCGGTACTCGCGAGAGATATCGATCCCCAGGTAACGAGCCCCCTCCCCGCCGCTGCGCACGTTGGTGTCGTAGGCAGTGATGCCGTCTTCCAGCATCATTGGCGGCTTGCACTTCTGTTAGCCGCACCGGTTGCTTCGCGGTCTTTCCCACGATGCGACCAACAGAAAGGATGTTATCGCTCTTGCGCGTGCGTGACTTTCAGGTTGTCTATGACCATTTTCGGGTTCTCGACGTCTTCAACCATGTAAAGGTGCAGGATTTCAGGGCCGTCGACCGTAAGCTCATCCGATCCATAATGCATACCTTCACGGTCATTCAGCAGCCTGTGGTTCTCGGTAAGCGAGAGATCTCTTGTGCATATATCACTGCAGCCCCAGTCGTAACTTACGCGGCGACGCCCGTTGCCAGGCAGTAAAATATCGGTTGAACCTTCGAACTTCAGATGCTTTCCGCTTATCTTGCTTCCACCACCCCCGTGCGAATCGTCGCTGACTTCGCCCGTGCCATGCAATATGAATGTCGATCCATCAACTTTGAATTCCTTTCGCTCACCGGTCTGCTCGGATTCAAAATCAACGTTGGAGGTGACGATGGGCCGTCCCACCGCCTGGTCTCCCTCATCGTAGGTAAACTGCATGACCTGGTCCTTTGCCGTGGGAAACTTGATTCGGATGACAGGAACCGCCTGGCCATAAGCTGCGTGATAACGGACCTGGTCAAATTGCGCCAGCAAGCCCGCTCGCGTTTGACCCTCTACATAGAAAAATGCATATAAAGGCAAGTCTGCGCCCACGCCGACTTTCCAGACGGGCAGCAAAATCTCGTTGTAGCTCGCCCATGCACTGGCACTCAAACCCGCTCTGACTTTTATGGGCATCTCAAACCACTGAGCTCTCATACCTGCAGGTTCTTCACGCAGGTCCCATCCGCAGAACCTTGCTCGCCTGATGTCATCCGCGCTGTACTTTTCCAGCCACTGTTCCGCACTGTTCACACCTATTTTCTGGCAGGCATCAGTCGTGCTTTCAAAGTTTCGCTGTGGGCCACATCCCTGCGCCGTCTCACGGTTGTCAGTACCCCCGTCAGTCGGGAAAGTACACAGTACTTGTAGATCCCTGATCTTGCCTTCCGGTATGGCCTGAAGTGGCGGAAACAAGAAACCATTGTACCGCTCAGCCGGGCTGGCGAAGTTGGAGTCGCGGCGTACCCAGGAAAACGCAATAGCACCTTTGTCCGTGTGCTTCGGGCTCGGGTCCCAAGAAAAAACGTCCGGATCGGTCCCTGTAGCGCGCATTTCGATACCGCTGCACAGGTAACTCGGCTTGTCTGGCCCTCCACAGTCTTCGGTGGTGGAGTTATACCAAACCTTTAGCTGCGCGATTGCCTGCTCGCCGCGCTTGTTCAATTCGATCAATTGCTGTGGCTTGTCGGTCTCACTTATGAGTATCTGGGTCTGTGCAACCGGACGGTCAGGCTGAACAGAGGACGTGTATGGTCCGCAACCGACCAAACCACCAATGATTAAAAATAACAGGCGTTTCCGAGCCAGCATTACCGAGCACCTTTTCCGAGTTAACCTCTCAGCCCGCGCACGCAGAGGTGGCAACGGGCGTTGATGCTATTTGTTCACAGGAAAAAAGTGACGGCTACTGGCAGTTCTATCAGGTCATCGTCGTGACGTTAGCGATACAGCATTATTGAATGTACAGGGTGTCGCCTGTATCGGACTCTTCGCGGGGCAATCAGGGCTGCTGATTCTGGCTCAGGTACTTGTCCACCGTCGCCTTACCATCCGCTGGGTCCCCCGCCACCTGCCACAACCGCCGTTCAATCCCCTGCGCCAGCAAATGCCCCACCGCCGCCTCGATCGCCGACAGCACACACAGCTGCGCCGGCTCGTTGGTGGTGTAGCCCACCTCGGCCTCGAGCAGCTTCTTGAACTCGATGAACTTGAACACCCCGGCGTTCTGCCCGACCGAGTAGATGGTCTTGCTGGTCATCACGTTGGCCAGCACCTGGCCGGTGCGCACGTCCACCGCCCGCAGGTTGACCGTGACCTGGTCGACCCGGTACTCGCGGGACAGGCCGATGCCCAGGTAGCGGGCCCCCTCGCCGCCGCTGCGCACATTGGTGTCGTAGGCGATGATGCCGCCCTCGAGCATCAGGTTGGCCGCCTGCAACGGCGGCAGCTCGCCCTGGATGTTTTCCGCCACATCGGGTTTCTTCTGCGAGGCGCGGATGATCTTGCGTTCGGTCAGCAGGTTCTGCAGGCCCTCGCGCTCCAGCACCACGAACCAGCCGCTGGCGTTGAGCGCGTCCATCAGCATGCTCGCCGCCCCCTGGGTGACGCTGGTGGAGAACGAACTGGCCGGGGTCGGCTTGTACTGCCCGGTCTGGTCGCGGAAACCGTACACCACCGCCATCAGCCGACCGCGGGGCCGGGGCATGTTGACCAGGTCATAATAGGTCGAGGCCCGCGGCGTCAGCGTCGGGGTCTCGGGGTCCTGTTCGGCGGGCATCGGCTCGCGCAGGCCGCAACCTGGCAGGCTACCCAGGGCGACGAGGACCAGCAATGTGCTCAGCAGGCGTTTCATGGCGTTCTCTCCCCAGTAAAGACCCGCCCCTCTCAGGGGTTCAGGCCGCTGACCTCGATGATCGAGACTTCCCCGGTGGCCCGGTCGGTGACCTTGATGCTCAGCGCCCCCGAGTCGTCGATGACGTCGATCAGGAAAGCGTCGGTGGACATGCTGCCGGTGTTGCCGTTGCTGATGTTGTCCAGCAATTGCCCGAGCAGGCGCGACTCGAGCTGGTTGCTGAAGCGTTCCAGGGCCGAGGTGCCGGCGAACGCCGAAGTGCGGTCCTTGAGGTCGGGATCGTCGTAGTCGTTCTGCGCCTGGGCGTTGTTCAACAGCCAGGTGCCATTGATCGGATTGCCGCCGAAGGACGGATTGACCGGGGTGTACACCAGCTCGGTGGCCAAGGCCTGGCCACCGAGGCCGGCGGCCAGCAGGAAGGCGGCGATGCGTCGTGCAAGGTGGGTGCTCATAGCTCGTCCCTCTCAAGATCAGTTGTGTCCTGCAGCAGTCGTTGCAGCTTGCGCTGGACGATCTGCTGCCTGACCAGGTCGGCGGCCGCGATGGCCTCGTCGTTGAGTTGCGTGGTGTTGGGCGGCAGGAAACGCCGGTACAGCACCTCGCGCTCGTACTCCACCGTCACCAGGCTGCCCCAGCGGGCATCCGGGCGTTCGCGCACCACCAGGTTGAAGTCGAGCCGGCTGGTGGCGCGCAACCGGTCGCTGAAGGCGTGATAGAAGTCGTGGCCGATGTGCGAGATGGTGTTGTCGACGATAAAACCCATCATCTCGTCCTCGGCGCCCGCCCGGGCCTGGCCCTGCAGCAGGACCAGGCACAGGCACAGCAGCGCGGCCAGGCGTTTCATGGCGCTTCTCCCGGGGCTGCGTGCTGGCGGGCGCCGCCGGCGCTTTCGGCAAAAGCCTGCTCGGCGACGAACTGCCAGTCGCTGTAGTGCTCCAGCCCCTCGAAACCGTTCCACTGGGCATCAAAGCCGCTGCGTTTGAGCGGCGTGGCCTCGGAGCGGCTGTACACCCCGGTGATGCGACCATCGACCGCGCGCAGCAGGCCCCATTCTTCACCGCCGATCGGGTCTGGATAGAGCCTGCGCAAGTGACGCTGCGGCGCCGGGAAACGGTTGTCCTCCACCAGTTCACCCAGGTCCTGTGGGTACTGGGCCAAGCCCGGCGAGGCGCGATAGTAGCTGCGCAAGGCCTGGGCATACTGACCGCCCACCCACAGCAGCTGGCGCTCACGCTCGCGCTGCACGCTGGTGGCCCACAGGGTGCCGGTGGCCGCCAGGGCCACGCTGCTGACGGCGATCAGCAGCAGCACGCCCAGGTAGGTGAAGCCGGTTTCACCATTCGGCATAGAGGCTGCCATCACGCGCCCTCCCGCTTGCTCCACTCTTGATGTCGGCCACCCCGCCGGCCACGCCCTCGGGCGGTGGCAGCAGTTGCCAGGCATCGCGGCGCTCGGTGATCGGGTCGACCGGGGTGTTACGCAGGTAGCGCTGCTCAACCAATTGGTCGAGGGAATCGGGGTAGTGCCCGGTGTCGCCGTAGTAGTGGTCCAGGGCCTCGCGCAGCACCGCCAGGCTCTGGCGCAGGGTGGCCTCGCGGGAGGCCTCCAGGCTGTTGAAGTAGCGCGGCATGGCGATGGTCATCAAGGTGGCGATAATTGCCATCACCACCAGCAGTTCGATGAGGGTGAAGCCTTTGCTCGGTTTCATCGCCGTCACCATTGCCCGTAGGGAACGTTGTTGAGGCCTTTGCCGGCGGCCTTGGAATAGACGTCGAACACGTCCTCGCCCTCGCGCGGATTGTCGGCAGCGCTGTCATAGGCGCGCAGGCCCCAGTCGCCCTGGTCGTCGGCCTTGACCGCGCGCAGCGGATCGTGGGGGATGCGCCGCAGGAAGTAGAACTTCGCGCCCTTGGCGCTGCGCACATCGCGCACGCCATCTACCAGCACCTGCAAGTTCGGCGGATAGCCACTGGCGTTCAGGCGCTTCTCGATGTAGCCGGCGTCGAAGGCGCGCTTGTAGGCATCGATGGCGTCGCGGATCTGGTACAGGGCCTCGCGCAGCTGCTGCTCCTTGCCCCGTCGCACCACGGTTTCGGTCAGTGGCGCGGCCATGCTGGCGAGCAGCCCGAGCAGCGCCAGGGTCAGCACCACCTCGATCAGGCTGAAGCCCTGCTGGCGGGGTGTCATGGCCGTGGCCTCGGGCTGGCCGGCACTACCGCCATCTGCCCTTCCACCCGTGGCGCCCCCTGCGACTCGTCGTCCGGGGCCTCGGTGGGCACGGCGCTGGCCGGCACCGGCTGGGCCAGCTGGCGCACCTGCAGGGCCGACTCGGTTCCGGTGGCGAACTCCATGTCCGACGGGCTCTGGTACGGCAGGTTGCGCACGATACGCGGGGTGATCGCCAGCACCAGTTCGGACTTGCTCATGTCGTCCTTGTTGCTGCCGAACAGCCGACCCAGGCCGGGAATGTCACCCAGCCCCGGGATCTTGTTGCCGCTGGCGTTGTGGTCGTTGCGCACCAGCCCGGCCAGCACCTGGGTCTCGCCGTCGTGCAGGCGCAGGCTGGTCTGGGCGTTGCGGGTGTCGACCTGGACCGGAATGGTGCCCTGGCGGGTCGCTTCCAGGGGTGTGGCGTTGCTCACTTCCAGGGCCACCTTGATCGCCACCTCGTTGTTCAGGTGCACGGTGGGCTGTACTTCGAGCTTGAGGCCGACGTCCAGGTAGGTGACGCTTTCGGTGATCACCGGGCCTTGGGTCGAGGGCACCGAGGTGGCGCTGATGATCGGCACCCGCTGGCCGATGTGGATGCGCGCCTGCTCGCGGTTGCTGACCCGGATCACCGGGCTGGCCAGGGTGTTGATGTCCTTGTCCTGGGCATTGATCTTGGCCTGTGGCGCCGGCGAGATGCTGATGCGGCTGGAGTCGATGCCGCGCAGCTGGTCGAGCACGCTCACCGACTTGCCATCGCTGGTCAGCACGCCGAAGGTGTTGGGCCATTGCAGGCCAAGGTCGAGGATGCGCGAGGTGGCCACCTCCATCACCTCCACCTCCAGCACCACCTCGGGGTTGGACTGGTCCTGGGACTGCAGCAGCTTCTCGGCCATGCGCACGGCGTCGGGGGTGTCGCGCATGGTCAGGGTGTTGAGGCGCTCGTCGACGAACACATCACGGGTCTTGAGCATGGTCTTGACCATGTTCAGCGCAGTGTTGGCGTCGATGCTGGTCAGGTAGAAGGTGCGCATGACCAGTTCCTGGTAGTCCTTGGTCTTCTGCGGTGAGTCCGGGTAGACCAGCAGGGTGTTGTCGTTGACGATCTTCTGGCGCAACTGGTTCTGTTCCAGCAACAGGGCCACGGCGTCCTCGATGCGCACCTCGCGCACGAAGATGGTGGCCTTCATGTCCGGGCGCAGGTCCTTGTCGAAGATGAAGTTGATCCCGGCGACCTGGGCCAGCACCTCGAAGATGGTCTTCAGGTCGGCATCGCGAAACTCCAGGGTCACCGGGCGCTCCAGCTTGCTGCGCAGCTGCGGGTACGGCGTGGCGGTACGCGCCTGGACGTTCTCGATATCGCTGCGCAGGGTCTGGCCCTTCTGGTTCTGCGGATCCAGGCGCAGCACCTCGCGCATGTAGCGTTCGGCGCCGAACAGGTCGCCCTGGCGCAACGCCGCCTGGCCGAGGGCGACGCGATCGTCGAGGGTGCGGATCAACTCCAGCTGGCGGATGCCTTCCTGGGCGCGGCGGTTGTTGGTCTCTATGGTCAGCACCCGGCCGTAGCCCATGCGCGCGCCGGCGAAGTCGTGGCGCGCGCGGTCGCTGTCGGCCTGGGTCAGCAGCGCCTCCACCGCCGCCTGGCGGCCATGGGCCAGGGCGATGTTCAGTTCGGTGTCGCGCGGGTCCTCGCGCAGGGCCTCCTCCAGGCGGGCGATCCCCGCCTCGTACTGGCCTTCCTTGATCAGTTCCTGGCTGTCCTTGCGCGCGGCGCTCGAGCCGCATCCGCCGATGGCCACGCACAGGGCCAGGAGCATGAACGGCGCAGGCTTGCACAACTTCGACGATTTCATGGTGCGCTCCCGACAGACAGGGTCTGTGGCTGGTGCAGTGGCAGGTAGACCAGGCCCAGCTCGGTGGCCGAGACGTGGTCCAGACGGTAGGTGTCATCGATCACATCGCCCTGGCGCACGACGTAGAGCTTGTCGCCGCTCTGCAGGAAGATCTGCAGGTCGTCGCGCTCGCCCATGCGGCCGATGAAGCGAAACGGCAGCGTCGGGGCAGTGGGCGCGACGGTCACCGGGGCGGTGAGCACGGGTTGTTCGGTGACGGTGGCCAGGGCCTGGGGTGGGGTCCATTGCTGGCTGGGGAACAGGTCGCGTGATGGCCTTACCGCCTCATCGCGGGGCAAGCCTGCTTCCACGTTGGTGGAAGCTGCGAGGGAGCGGGCTTGCCCCACGATCGGGCCGGCCTCCTCTTCCTCCAGGCCGAACCAGTGCCCCGGCGCCCACGCCAGCGCGGCGCTCAGCCCCAGGAACCCGACCCACATCACCGCACGCTGAGTGTTCATCACGACCTCGACAGGTAAAGGGTCATGCGCACACGACCGGTCAGTTCCCGGTCACCGATCCGCTTGCGTTGCAGCTCCAGGTCTTCCAGCACCAGGGTCGGCAATTGGCCGATCAGCGCCTTGAGGAAGCCGCGGATCTGCGGGTAGCTGCCGCGTACCGGCAGGACGATCTGATAGCGCGCCAGCTGGGTCTTGGGGTCCACCCCCAGGGCGTATTCACCGCGGGACAGGCTGATGCGCTCGGCGCTGGCCAGGTGGTACAGGCGCTCGATCAGTTCGCTGGCCTGGGGCTGGCCGGGCAGCTGCTGGCGCAGTTCGTCCAGCGCCTGTTGCTCTGGCCGGGCCTGGACCTTCAGCTCGCCACGCGCCAGACGCTGCACCTGGGCGCTGGCGTCGGCCTCGCTGGCGCGCAGCTCGCGCACTGCCTGCCACTGCGGCAGCACCCCGACAAGGGCGACGGCCAGCGCCAGGGCGCCGACCAGCAGTGCGGCCAGCCCTGCCCGGCCCAGGCGCCGCAGCGCTTCATGGACGATCAGGCTAGGGACGCGCATGGCCGGTCTCCCAGGTGGCGGTGAGGTTGAAACGCACCGGATGCTCGGCCTGCCCGGCCAGCACCTCATGGTTGAGCAGCGACACGTCGGAGAGCTCGCCGCTGCGTTCCAGGCGCTGGTGGTACTGCAGCATCGCCTCTAGGTTGCGCGCCTCGGCGCTGATGCGAACCTGGCCCTTGCGCGCGTCGGGGGTGAGGCTGAGCAACGCCACGTCTTCCTGCGGCATCGCCTCGAGCATGGCGAACAGCTGCTGCCAGGGCCGCTGAAGCTGCTGCGAGACGCTGCGCATCTGTGCCAGGCGCTCGGCCTGCTCGCGGATCACCGCGCTGCTCTGCGCGGCGGCGGTCGCCGGGCGCCGGCCGAGCTTGAGTTCGAGCTGATGCACGCGGCCTTCCAGGTCCACCTGCTCGCTCACCAGTTGCTGCTGGGCCAGCACCAGCACCGCCAGCACGGCCCCCCCCAGGGCCAATAGCGACCAGGCCAGAGGGCTGCTGTGACGGGGCTGGAATTCCAGGTCGAGGCGGCGCATCTCAGGCCACCGCCCGCCACATGGCGCACAACGGGTCGGCCTCGGCGCTCGGCGCGCACAGCTGCACCGCCGCCAGCTGCGAGGCCGCCGTGCGCCCCGGCGCATGCAGGTACACCCGCGGCGGCTGCTCGCCGTACAGCTCGCACGTGCGCTCGATCAGCGCCTGCAGGGCCTGGTCGCTGTCGGCACAGCCCTGGGCCAGCACCTGTTGCCAGGCACCGCCGGCGGCCAGCAGCAGCACGCTGCGGCGCGGCTCGGCGAGCACGAAGAGGAAGTCGCCCCGGGCCAACTGCGCCGAGCAGCGGTTGTAGGCGGCCATCAGGTAAGGCTGCACCGAGCGCAGGCTCAGGCGGCTTTCCCGGCCCAGGGCCTGCAGGTCCTGAAGTAG
Organism: Pseudomonas sp. TE6283; assembly: GCF_054060555.1. Classification (NCBI taxonomy): domain Bacteria; kingdom Pseudomonadati; phylum Pseudomonadota; class Gammaproteobacteria; order Pseudomonadales; family Pseudomonadaceae; genus Pseudomonas; species Pseudomonas sp. TE6283. Next base: position 57,623 of record NZ_JBSSDH010000019.1, on the reverse strand, counting down.
CGCCTCGGGCAGCGCGGTGGCGATGCGCGCGGCACCCGCCGGCTCCGGCGACAGCACGATGCGCCAGTCGTCCAGGGCCTGGCCGTAGAGGTGTTCGAAGCAGGCCCGGGCGTAGGTGTCCAGCTCGTCCGGGGTGCCGATGGCGTCGCTCCAGGGCACCAGGCAGAAGCGGCTGTAGCGGGCCGAGAGCAGCACCCGCAGTTGCGCACCGCGTGAGGGGTGCTCGCCGAGCAGGCCGGCCAGGGCCTCCAGGGCCGGGGCCCAGGCGGGTTGGGTGGCGTCGCAACTGAAGGCACGGCTGCCCAGCCACTGGTGTTGATCACCGTGCCAGCGACCCAGGCCGACACCCTCGGCGCCGAGCACGGCGCAGTACCGATCAGGCGATAAATGTGACACGGTTGACCTCCTCGAGTGTGGTGCGGCCGTCGCGGACCAGGTCCAGGGCCGAGGCACGCAGCAGGCGCAGGCCACGTTGGCAGGCCAGCTGCTTGATCTGCGCGAGCGGGCGGCGTTCGACGATCATCTGCCGCAGGTCGTCGTCCAGGTGCAGCAGCTCGGCGATGGCGTTGCGCCCGCGGTAGCCACTGCCACGGCACTGGCCGCAACCCTGGGCGCGCACGAAGCGCCAGCCGGCCACCGCGTCACGGGCCAGGCCCGAGGCGGCCAGCAGTTCGTCGTCGGGCTCGCAGGGCGCCGCGCAATGCACACAGGCCAGGCGCACCAGACGCTGGGCCAGCACGGCGTTGAGCGCCGAGACAAAGCTGTAGGGGTCGACCTGCATCTGGCTGAAACGGCCGATCACATCGAACACGTTGTTGGCGTGGATGGTGGTGAACACCAGGTGCCCGGTGAGCGCCGACTGCACGGCGATCTGCGCGGTGTCCGGGTCGCGGATCTCGCCGACCAGGATCTTGTCCGGGTCGTGGCGCAGGATCGAACGCAGGCCGCGGGCGAAGGTCAGGCCCTTCTTCTCGTTGACCGGGATCTGCAGCACGCCGGGCAGCTGGTACTCGACCGGGTCCTCGATGGTGATGATCTTGTCGACGCCGTGGTTGATCTCGCTGAGCATGGCGTACAGCGTGGTGGTCTTGCCGCTGCCGGTGGGCCCGGTGACCAGGATCATGCCGTAGGGCTCGCTGGCCAGCCGGCGCAGGGCGCGCAGGGTGTGTTCCTCGAAACCCAGCGCCTGCAGCTGCACGCCACTGACCTGGTCGGACAGGTCCTGCTTGTCCAGCACCCGCAGCACCGCGTCCTCGCCGAAGATGCTTGGCATGATCGAGACGCGAAAATCGATCTGCCGCTCGCCGATGGCCACCTTGAAGCGCCCGTCCTGTGGCACGCGCTTCTCGCCGATGTCCAGTTCGGCCATGACCTTGATCCGCGAGATCACCTGCTCGGCGAAGGCGCTGCCGCTGGCCTTGCCGGCACCGTTTAGCACGCCGTCGATGCGGTACTTGATGGTCAGGCCCTGGCCGGTCATGCCTAAGTGGATGTCGCTGGCGTGCAGCTTGAGGGCGTCGTACAGGGTCGAGTTGACCAGCTTGACCACCCGGCTCTGGTCTTCGCTGATGCTGGTCAGCGACAGGCGCTGCAGCGGGTCGGCCTCGCCGCCGGCCTCCGAGTCGTGGCCGAGGGCGTCGACGGCGTGGAAGCTCTCTTCGTGGCGGGCCAGGAATGCGGCCAGGTCGGCGGCATGGACCAGGTACAGCGGGGCGCCCTGCAGGCAGTCGTCGATCCAGGCCAGGCGGGCGCTGTCGAAGGGGTCGGCGAACACGCCGACGCGCTCGCCATCGTGCTCGACGAGGGCGAATTCACGCTTCAGGCATTGCGCCAGGCTGACCAGGTCGAAGGCCGGGGCGCAGGCGAACAAGGTCTGGGTGGCGAGCACCGGGTAATGCAGGGTGATGGCCAGGCGCTGGGTGAAGGTGGCGGGCGTGTCACCGGCGAGGCGCTCCAGGCAGGCCAGCAGGCGCTCTTCGCCGGCTTGCTGGCGGGCCTGGGTCAAGAGGTCGCGGGGGTAGCCCCGCGATGGGTCCAGTGGATCTGTATCGAATGCCTGGGACATGGCCTGCGACTCCGCTCAGGGGCGGCGCCGCAGGCTGGGGGACCTTGGGCGCCGCTATTCCCCGGTGAGCAGTTGTCCGTCGTCAGGCTCGCCTGGCTCGGCGCCGTTGCGTCGGCGGTCGGCCAGCACCCAGCTGCCATCGTACAACTGCAAGGGGAACGATTCGTTCCTGTTCTGGCGTCGTTCGACGAACCCCGCGGCCGGCTGGTCGGTGCTCCTGCGCTGGCGCTCGATGCCCATCAGGTCGAAGACGGCGCGGGCCAGTTCCATCAGCGGGAACGGCTTGAACAGGACATGGGTCACACCCAGCTCGGCGGCGCGCTCACGGACCTCGGCGGTCGGGTGGGCGGTGATCAGCACGAAATGACACGACCTGTTCCTGCGCACGGTCTCCAGGACCTGAAACCCCTCCATGTCGGGCAAGCGGTAATCCAGCACGATCACGTCCGGTGCCAGGTTCTCGGCCAGTTCGATACCCGTGGTACCGTCGTGGGCGAGATGGACCTCCAGACCTTGCGCCTGCAGATACGCTTGCAGGTTCTGCGCAAGGGTCTGTTCGTCATCGACTACCAATACTCTGTTCACCAAGGTCCACTCCCATGAACTGCCCGGTTCCCCGGTCTGCGAAGTGCGGCCTTGTAGAGGCTTGAGCAGGCTTCGTGCCAGGCATGAAAAGTCATTGCGCACCGCTTTCAAGTCATTGATATCGTTGTAGCTTTCAATCCATTTCAGGTCGTGCCGGCAGACCTTCCCCCACAACCGGGGAAGTTGATGGCACTTTGCCTTTGGGGCATTCCCCAACAATGGGGACACGCCTTGGCGTCCCTTCAGTCGGCGCGCTCCACTGTAGCGGAATCACGCAAACGTTGGCGCACTGCTTGCCGCGCCTGGGCCTGCAATTGCGCGACAAGCGCATCCCTGGCCAGGCGCAGGCCGTGTTCAGATGAGACAGAAGTATTATCACTTTGGTTCTGCATCCCTTGCAGTCTTTGCCCATTGGCCTGATGGAAGGCCGCCACCTCGGCTTCGCTGGGCGACGCCACCGCCGTCAAGCGGGCGTAGACCTGCTGGGCGGCCATCTCCTGTCGAGTGTAGTCAGCGAAGCTGCGCCGATCGAAGCCCGCCTCCTCCAGCCGCCGCTCGAACACCGCGGGGCTGCCGAAGGCCGCCTCCACCTCGCCGACCCGCGCCGTCACCTGCGCGTCACTGACCTCGATACCCTGGCGCTGGGCCTCCTGCCACAGCAGCTCCTTGTCGATCAGCTCATCCAGGGCCTGCTCGCGCAGACGCTGGTACAGGTTGGGGTTGCGGATGCTCGCCACCGCCCGCCCCTGGGCCTGGAGGTATTCGCTGAAGTAGTGCTCCAGGCGCAGCACGCCGATATCCACGCCATTGACCCGCGCCACCGGCGTGTCGGCGTGACTTGCCAGGGCAAGCAATGACAGCAGGCAGGCAATCAGTACGCGCATGGTGATCCACTCCTGAAAGGGTCATGGTATGTCCGGTACCGGACGATACGGCGCCACCTCGGCAAAGCTCGGCCCCGGCAGGCTCACCGCCACCACATGGGCGCCGGCCATGCCCTGGCGACGTCCGGGGCCGAAGCCCAGCAGCGGTGTCAGGCCGGTGTCGACGTCATGCAGCCGTTCCAGGGCGCCGAGCAGTTGTTCGCGGCTGGCGTCGCGCCCCACCTGTTTCAGCGCTTCGACCAGCACCTGCCAGGCGCACAGCGTGCTGACCTGCAATGACGCCTGACGTGGCTCCAGCCCCTGGCGCTGCTGCACGCCGGCCAGGGTCGCCCGGCCACGGGCGGTCCAGTCGCCGGGCACGAACGGATAGGCCAGCAGCACCCGCCGCGACCAGGCCGGTGCCAGCCCCGGCACGGCACCGGCCACCTGGCTCGACGCGGCAAGCAGGTAGGGTTTGCGTCCGCCGGCCTGCAGACTGGCGGCCAGCTCGGCAAACGCCTGGGCACGCCCCAGGAAGACGATGCCCTCGCCCGCCAGCGCCTGGCCCGTGAACGCTTGTGCGGATACACCGGTAAAGCCCAACTGGCGCAAACGCTGCTGTACGACCTGCGCCACCTCGACCTGGTCTTCGCCGGCATAGACCAGCTGCACGGCATCGGCGGCCAGGCCAAGGCTGTCGCGGGCATGCAGGGCCACGCTGAGCAATTGCTCGGGCACGCCCGGCAAAGGGTCGAATACCTGAGCGCTGCCGCCACTGCGCGGCGTGGCGCCGATCAGCGGCAGGCCCGCCTGTTCCAGCTGGCGACTGTCGAGCTGCGGTGCCACGGGCGCAATCAGGGCGAAAACCCGCTCACGCTGGATCAACTGGTCCAGCGCCTGCGCGGTACTGGCCGAATCCGGTCCCGGGTCCAGCGCAATCAGCTGCAACCGGCGGCCATGGATGCCCCCCGCCTGGTTCAGCTGTTCGACGCCATCCTCCAGCACCGCCCTCACCGTCCGTCCGGTCTCGGCCAGCGGGCCCTGTTCGGGGAGCAAGGTACCCAGGCGCAAGGTGCTCTCCTCCACGCCCGGGTCGCGGTCCTCGCCCAAGCGCTTGAGGTAGGCCACCAGGTTGCGCTGGTCGGCCAGGCTCAGCTCGAAGCGCGGCATGGCCGGGTCCAGCCGATTGCCGGCAGGATCGACCCCACTGCGCACGACCCGCGCCAGGCTGGCTTCGGTATAGGCCGGGTAGCGTCGGTTGTTGGCCTCGCGATCGCCCGTGCCGAGGGCCAGGCGCTGCCAGTCCAGGCTCGGCGGGCGTACCCCGCCCTCACTGCGGCCGCGCCCGTCGTTGCCGTGGCAACTGGCGCACGGCAGCACGCTGGCCGGCACGCTCATGTCCCCCGGCCCCACCCGGGCCAGCAACTGGGCGTCGCTGCTGGAGACGCCTTCGCGGTAGAGGCGTTTGCCGGCGAGTTCCTGTTCGCTCAGTTGCACCGCCCCGCACAGGCACCACCCCATCACGAGCAGGATCAACGTGGGAGCGGCGGTGCGCCTGTTCATGCGCTCACCGCCCCGCCAGCGGCTGGGCCAGCAGTTGCATGCGCTGGGCAATCGCCGCCGGTGGCGCGTCCGGACGGATCTTGCTCCAGCGCTTGCCTGCCACGTCGCCGGCGATCAACTGCGTCGAATGCTGCTCGGGGCTGGGCAGGAACTGCCCCAGGCGCCCGAGCACCAGGTCGACGCTGGCCTTGTCGCCGGTCAGAAACAGCCAGTTCGGCCCGTCCACCTCTTGCTTGCGGGCAAACGCCTTGAGCACCTCGGGCGTGTCGTTCAACGGATCGCTGCTCACCGAGACGAAGGTCACCTGCGCCGCAAGCTCGGGCCCCATGGCCTCGCGCACCTCGCGCAACTTGCGGGTGATCAGCGGGCAGGCGTCGTTGCAGTGGGTGAAGATCACGTTGAGCATCACCACCTTGTCCTTGAGCACATCGCTGTAGAAGCGCAGCTCGCGGCCGTCCTGGTCCTTGAGCAGGGTGTCGGTGAACCAGGCCTGCGCATCGCGGGTGCCACCACCGCTGACCATGGCCTGGGGCGCGGGTTGCGGTGCCGGCGCGTGGCCTTCGTGGGCGAACGCGACCGAGGCGAGGATCCACAGGCAGCCACCGAGCACCAGCCAGTCGAGGCTGCGCATGCCGGCATGGCGAGAAGTCTGCGCGCTCATGGCTGTGCCTCCTGGCCGGCAATGGCTGTGCTCTTGGCGTGCACCCGGCGTGCGCTCAGGCGGTTGATCTCGCCGATCAGCACGTTGGGGTCGGTGAAGCCGTAATAACGCGTCCAGTGCCCGCTGCGACCGTCACCGACCAGGATCAGCGGCGGGTGTTCGCTGAGGTTGGCGCTGAAGCTGCCCAACCCCTTGAGCGTCTCGCTGATGGCATAGGGCGAGCCTGTCAGCCAGCTCCACCCCGGCCCGTGCTGGAACGCCCGGGCATACCCGGCCAGGCGTTTCGAATCATCGCGCTGCGGATCGACGCTGATCGACACCAGGCGGATCTCCTCGCCCACCCGCCCGCCCAGCTGCTGCTGGACCTTGCTCATGATCGACGAGACCACCGGGCACACCGTGGTGCAACTGGTGTAGATGAAGCCCATGACCACCAGGTGATCCCCCACCAGGTCCTTCTCCAGGCGTATCGGCATGCCGTCCTGATCCAGCAGCGCCACGTCGGCGAAGCGCACGCTGGCCTTTTCCTGGTGGGCGGCCGGTGGGGCTTCGGGCTGGCCGCCATGGTCGTGGCCGGCATGCGCCAAGGCCAGGTTGCTGGCCAGCAGCAGGCTCAAGCCGAACAGTTTTCCACCCTGCAGACGGTTCATCGCACACTCCTGGGTTCCCCTTGGGAAGCGGTTGGTGCCGTTGCGGCCGGCAGGACGCGCAGGCTGGTGTAGTTGTCTTCGGCGAAGCTGCGCCCGAGGGTGGGCGACTGCACATGCAGGTACCAGGCGCCAGCCGTGGCCAGTTCCAGCGGCGCCTGATAGAGCCCCTCGCCCACCTCGACCAGCGCTACATTGCGCGGCAGCGACGAAGGCGCCAGGAAGTAGCGCAGGCTCAGGTCTTCAAGCCCCTGGCGCGGCTTGCCGTCCTCACCGAGGATCCGCACCTGGGCCATGTAGGGCGCGTGCTGGCGCAACGGCCGGGCGGTGCCGATGAATTCGGCATGGGCACGCTTGCGCAGGCTCGACTGCGGCAGCGCCGCGACCTCGGTGCTGAAGCAGTGGATGATCTGCGGCTGGTTGAGCAGGAACGCCACGTCGAAGGTGCCGGCCGCCGGCAGCTTGACCGTCGAGCCATATACCCCCGGGGCCACCTCGCGCAGGCTACGGTCGATGACCAACGCGGCGCGGGCCTGGTGGCCGCGATTGTTGTAGCCCGACATCGGCGCGTTCATGCCCTCGGCGTAGAAGTAGGTGGTGTTGTCCACCGGGTTGACCACGAACACCGAGTTGTCGTCGCGGGAGATGCTCACGCCCTGGGCCAGCGGCAGGTCACCGGCCTGGCGCGGCGCCGCCGGGCCGGCCTCGAAGCCCTGGACGATCGGCGTGCGCCCCTGCCCCAGGCTTGCCAGGTTGATCATGCTCACCTTCGGCGAGGCCAGGCCGCGCACGTAGGCGTAGGCCTTGGTAAAGGTCAGCTGGTAGGGCTCGGCGGCCACCGGGATGCGGTGGATCAGCTGGTCGGTGCTGGCGTCGATCACCAGCGCCTGGTTCTCCAGGGTGTTGAGCACCACGCCGTAGCGGCCATCGTGGCTGAAGCGCATCGGCCCCAGGCCCTGCTCGGCCTTGACCGTGTGGCGCAGGCTATGGCTGCGCGCATCGATCACCCGCACGGTGCCCTCCTGGCCGTCGACCACGTACACCGCCTGTGACAAGGGCGAGTAGGCCACCGATAGCGGCTGCGGGCCGACCTCAAGCGTCTTCACCAGGCGCATCTGCGCGGTGTCGATGACACTCAGGGTGCCGACGTCGCGATTGCTGACGAAGGCGAAGCGCGAATCGGCGCTAAAGGCGATCTCGTGGTGGCCAGAACCGGTGACGAACGACTTGAGCATGCGCCGGCTGGGCACGTCGATCACCGTCACCCCGCCCTTGGCCGGGTCTTGGCTATTGTTGCCCACCCACAGCAGGCGCTGGTCGGGTTGCAGCGCCACCCGCAGCGGCTGCTCGCCGGCCTCCAGGGTGGCCACGCGGGTGAAGGTCTCGGTATCGATCAGCGCCACCTGGTTGCGTTCGGGCATGGACACGAACACCTGCTTGTCATCGCCCGTGGCCACCCAGTCCATGGGCCGTCCCGGCAGGTCGATGCGCGCCAGGGTGCTGGTGACCCCGCCTACCGACACGGTCGGGTCGATCACGGTAAGGCTGGCGTCCTTGTTCAGCACCAGCAGGAAGTAGCTGTTCAGATCGAGCAAAGGACGCGCGCCGATGCTGCTCTTGAGGAACAGCGCCACCCGCGCCTTGCAGCTGCTGTCGCGGTCGCCCACCGGTGCCGACTGCGCGGGGTCGAGCCAGGCGCCGGGAGCCATGCCCGACAGCGGCTGGCCACTGCTCTGGTCGCTGACCTTGAAACGGATATTGGCAAAGTCGCCCTCGCGCAGTTCGCCGCCGCTTAAGGGGCGCGCCTCGAACTCCACGGTCACGCCGTCGCGGCTGAGGGTGTGCAGGGCCTGGGGATCGGCGACCTCCTGCAGCAGTTCGCGGGGGTCGCACCAGAGCTTTTCGTAGGCCACGCCGAGGCCGATCAGCGCGGTGCCCAGCAGCAGGCCCAGGTAGGCTGGGCGCAGCTTGCGGTTCATGGCTGCGCTCCGCTGGCGGGGATGGGCGTGCACAGGGCAGCGCCTTCGAGCGGGATGACCATGCTGCACCTCCACGGGGCTCAAGGGTTCTGTGGAGGGTGGAAGCAAGCGCTATGCCATCAATAAAATTGTTTTGAATCAGAGTATTGGAGAAACAAGCTGAGAGCATTGGGGAGGCTGCCCCAAACACGGGGGCGCTTAGCGCCCCTTTCGCGGCACAAGGCCGCTTCTACAGAGGATCGCGTTTCCCTATAGGAGCGGCCTTGCCGAGGCGTCGGACCGGCCGGAAAGGGCTGCAAAGCAGCCCCGGCGATTACAAGCCGAGTGAGGCTTGATGCGCCATGCCCAATTCGGCATCGTCCATCAACGCCTTGGCCAAGGCACTGAGATAGTGGGCGGCCCAGACCATGCGTGGGTCGCTCTCCATCACCCCGACCAAGGTCAGGTGGCGCACGCAGTCCATCAGCTCCGAGGACTGTTCGCGGGCGTGCTGGCAGGGAATGCCGGGCTCGATGCAGAACAGGGGCTGGGTGTTGTTTTCACCTTGGTAGAAACGGGTCTTGCCGGCGGTGGTATGGGGGTCTTCTGGCGTCATGGGGATCTCCTTGAAAGGCCTTCACCTGGGTCGGCCTTATCGCGGGGCAAGCCCGCTCCCACGCTGTGAACTCAGCGTTGATTGACCATGGACTCAAGACGTGGGAGCGGGCTTGCCCCGCGATGAGGGCCGCCAGGCAACTCACACTCAGTGCAGGGTCGGCGCCTGCGCGGTCTTCTGTAACTGCGCCAGCGCCGAATCCAGCAGCGTGCGTACCGCCTCCATCTCATGCAGCGCAGCCAGTACCAGCATTGAGCCGGGGGACCGGGAGATGAGCGCGACGGATTGTTGGGTGACGGCCAGGGCGCAGAGCACGTGTTCGGTGGTCTGGACCAGGGTGTCTTCAAGGAGGGTGGGTGGGTCGGGGACAATTTTTAACATGATCTACTCCTGGGTTAGGCGACCACTCCCTGCTGTCAAACAGGAAGGTGGCAGCTGAACGTAGGTTGACAGACCGGCGGAGTTGATCAATAACCGGCGCACGCGAGCGTGCCCTACGCACAGCCGCCATAAAGGCATAGCCATGCGATCACCCCGTAGCGGCCTGTCAAAGCCATGTCGCTGATATGCAGCGACCCAGCGAGACTAGAGGGCAGTGATTGCCACCGCAACGGAAAAACGGCGCAGGCATTATCTTTGGGAAATGGACTACAAGGAAGCGGTTAAGTCTGATGTTTCAGGGTGGGAATGACCGCGTCAGGTCGGCCAGAGGCCTGTCTCTCTATCGCGTGTAGGCGACCAGGTGCAAGGCTGTCGCCAAACAACTGGTCGCCTCCCCCACTCCCAAGCCAGGCCACCTGCCCCCTTTACTGCGCCGGCGCCGTGGCCGGCGGGGCCTCGTTGGTCACCCGCAGGATGCCCCACAACCCCGAGGTATTTCCGTACGCGGCATAATCCCGGAACAGATAGTCTCCCGGAACCGCATTGGCCCCACCGGCGCTGGGCAACATGAAGCTGAAGTGCGCCGCCGGCAACACGCTCTCCTGCGCACCGATGTACATGGCCATAGGGTTGTAGCCGAACCGCACCGAGCCGATGCCTGGCATCCCCATGGGGTAGCCGTCCACATCGCTCTTCTCGGCCTGGTAGTTGTGCAACGGCCACAGGTGCCCGTCCAGCTGATAGGTCATGCCGCGGCTGCCGCCACTGGGCATGACGATGTGGTTGCGCACCGGTTGCCCAGGCTTGGCGTACAGCACAGGTGTCTGCGGATCACCGCCAACCAGGGCATTGCTGTAGGCCATGTGCGCGTTGGGGATGTCGGCGAAACCCAACCCGTCGGCATGGCCGAACGGCGAGTCCGGGGCCATGCCGAAACGCAGCCACAACGGCTCGGTCTTGTAGTTGACCGCCATGTTGCCGTTGTCCTGCGGATCGCCCGCCGCACCGTTGCCCTCGGTATTGATACCCGCCACCGGCGCGCCGTCGGCCCAGCGCATGTTCAGCGCCCGCTGCCACACGGTGACGAAGTCACGGTAGTCCGCCTGACCACTGACCTTCACCGTGGCCTGGGCACGGCTGGCGGTGTCCTCGGTCCAGGTGGCGCTCTGCGGCAAGATGCTCATGGCGCCCACCAGGCCCTTCTGCGGCTGCTTGATGACATCGGCCGGGGTCAGGTTGAGGCCGCCGAACTCGATGGCGGTTGTGTTGATGTTGTCCACTGTACGACCCAGTTGCAGGGTCGGCTTGCCCTCGCGCTCCAGATGCCCGGCGTAGTACTGGTACACCTTGGTCGGATACGCGCCGCTGCCGCCGGTGCGCGGCGGCACGGTCTGCACCGGGTTGAGCCCGACGTTGACGCCGTCCGACTTGGTGATGTCGTACGCCAGCAACTGCGCGTGCAGGCCAACATGACTGGACGGGCGCATCAGGTTGTTGGCGAAGGCCGTGGCGCCTTCACTGGCGAAGCGATCGCGTTTGACCACGTTGTGCATCACCGCAGTGCTGGGCAGGTCGGGCATCACCAGCGGCAGGCGGTTTTCCAGGGTGACGCTGATGCAATCGCCGGCATTGGCGCGCAGGATCAATGGCTCCACCGGCACGCCGGCCTTGAGCTTGCCGCTGCTTGGGTCGAGATCGGCCTTGCGCACATAGAGGATCGCAGTCGGGTCGTGCAGCGGCGCGCCATGGCCCCCGATGGTGAAGGTCTCGCCATCCTCCGGGTCGACCCCGCTCACCAGCGGGATGCTGGTGCGCCGACTGTTGAACACCAGCGTGCCACCGTTGGCCTTGAGCGGGCCGCCGACATGCTGGCCGACGCCGTTCGGGTCGCTGATGGTCACGCTGCTACGGTTCTCGAGGATATCGTTGGCCAGCGCCGCGACCACTTCATAGCTCCGTTTGACCGTTGGCCGTGTGCCGATGCCATTGGCGTTGGCCGTGGTTTTCGGGCAGATGCCGTCGAAGTTCACGGTGTTGCGCATGGCCACCGGCTGCGGGTTGTTGGGCAGCGGGAACAGGTCGGCACGCTGAGCGGTGTAGTTGCGCATGATGCCCCAGATGCCGTTCCAATAGCCCTCCAGTGCCGCGTCCAGCGAATACAGGTAGTCGCCGTTGGTGGCGGCGGAGCTGGAGATCATCGATACCGGTGCCATGAAGCCCAGTTGTTCGGAGATGCCGATCATCTGCGACGACTTCCATCCCGAATTGGAACTGTTGCCGAAGCCCGAGCCGTTCTGCAGCCACTTGACCCCGTGCAGGGTGACGTTGTGCTCCTCTTCATGGCCACCGGCATGCATGCGCAGGCGCACGTTGTCGCCTGAATAGGTACGCAGCATCGGTGTGAACGGGTCGCCCGGCTCGCTGCCGGCCTTGTTGATGTGCGGTGGGAACAGCGTGGTGCCGCCGGTGGGACCCACCGCCTGGGTAATCGCCGACGGTGCCAGGTTCATCGCCGGGATGGCACGGTCGGTACGGGTCTGCAAGGCGTAGCCCAGGTCGCCACCAAGGCCGTCGGCCTGCATGCCGCGCTTGCCGTCGGGACCGACCTTGTCAGGATCGAACACCCGCAGCGCCAGGGGCTCGTTGCGGTAGTTGACGACGAACATCCCAGGATCATCCACCGAAATCGCCTGCGGGCATGGCCTGCTCGGACAGCCGGGGTTGATGCCACCGCGTTCCTCGACAATGGCCTCCAGCAGGGTGGACGCCTTGCCCCGCACCGGCGGATTGATGGCATAGCGGAAGCTGTCGGCGGTCGGCGGGTACGCCTGGCCATCAGGTACACCGTCAGGCCCTGCGCCGACATATACACCCGCCTCGTAGGCGTGCTGGAAGTCGCTGTACTCAAGGAAGAACTCGCGATAGCTGTCGTTTTTGCCATCGCCGTCGTGGTCACCGGTCTGGATGACCGCCTGCCACGAGGTCGGCCCGCCGTCCTGGCGGGTGGCCGGGTTGTACAGCTGCTCGCCGGTCTCGGCGTGGTACCAGGTGGAACCGGCGGGCTCGGCCAGCACGGTTGCATACAGCCCCAGTTGTTGGTGGGTCGATGGGCCGAGGTGGTCATGGGTGAAGATGGTGCCCAGGCCACGATCGACGTTGTACACGTTCACCAGCGGGTCGGCGAACCAGCGTTGCATTGCGCTGCGCGCGCCGAGCCAATCGGCCCGGCCGAAGCGCCCGAAATACGGATGCTGCTTGGCTTTCGGGCAGGCGGCGGTACCGTCGCGGGTGTCGCCCTCGGTGCAGTTGTTGAAGCTGCGGATGGCGTGCACACGCTCGACCACGCTGCCGGGCGAGAGGATACCGTCCTCGTAGTTCCAGCCGTTGGCAGAGCCGTCGGCGGCGGTCAGGTCCCATTTGGGCAGGTGGATATGCTGGCCGATCACGTCGGTCGGCGTGCGCACCTGGTAGTCGTCCATCTCATAGAACGACGGGATCAGGTTGGTATGCACGTACTGGGTGCAGTCGAAGGTGTTCATGCGCATCACCAGCGGTTCCGGCGGGCGCTGCTTGGTGATCACCGGCCAGGCGTCTTCCCACAGGGCGAGGATGCGCGCCTGCGGGAAGTGGTAGCCAACCTTGTTGTACACCGCGTCGAACTGGATGTTGGCCGCCTTGTAGATGCGCGGGCGGTCGGCGGTGAACGTGGACGAACCGCGGAAACTCATGCCGGTGAGGTTTTCGCCGCTGAAGAACTCGCCGACGCCCGAGGACTGGGTCAGGCGCTTGCCGCGGTCATCCATGCACGGCTCGTAGAACGGCGCGCCCGCCGTGGGCAAGGCGCCGTTGGTGCGAAAGGCCTTGGCCACCGGCGCGCCGCCGGGGATCAGGGCAAAGCTTGGATGCTCGGCCTTGGCGTGGAACTGCATGGCAGCCTGCTCGACCTCGGTGCCCTCCTCGGGCAGGTAGATCGGCTTGGCCTTGTGCACCACCTTGGAGAAATCCAGCTTGGTGGTGGTGGTCACGGCCTCGCCACCGGCAGACACACCGTCGAGGGTGTGCCGGCCCAGGCCGCCGTCCCAGCCGTCGACCTGGTTGGGGTCGAGGTTGGCCCACAGCGCCTTGCCGCTGTCCTTGAGCTGGCGGGCCAGGGCCGGGTCGAGCATGTCCAGCGGTGGGGTCGGCGGGCGCTGGCCGACGCTGCTTTCCATGCCGCCAATCCAGAACGGGTAGCCGGGGTTCTTCAGGCTGCCGTCGGCGTTGCGATTGGTCTCGCTGCGGTCGACCAGGGCCAGGGAACCGACGGCGCGCGGGATGGGCGGTTGATCCGGATGATCATCGCCCTCCTCCTCTTCATCGTCATCTTCATGCCCGGCGACCAGGGTCTCGGACAGCTTGGGCACCACGGTGACCTTGCCCGGCATCGGCGCCATGGCCTTGCCCGGCAACGGCACGATGGCCGGGATCGGCGTGCCGGCGATGATCTCGCCGTCCGGCAGCGCACGGGCGCCCTGGGCCGGCTTGCCATTGCGCAAGGCGAACGGCGTGCTGTGGAAGCCGTTGGCGCCCTCGCCACTGACCTCCAGGCGGGTACCCGGTTCGAACACATCGTGCACCCGCCACATGGCCCACATGCCCTGGGCGAAGTGCGGATAGAAATGGCAGTGATAGATGGCGTCGCCCGCCACCCGGTTGCGGTTGCCCGAACCGCCGTTGGCGATCTCGTAGGTGTAGCCCACGCCCGGGCCAATGCCCTGGGCGTCGATGTAGTCGGAATTGTCGTCGTTGGGATTGAACAGCCACTGGTGTCCGTGCAGGTGGAAGATGTGCTGCTCGTGGCCGTTGTGGGTGTTGCGAAACTTGGTGAAGTCGCCGATGTAGCTGTGGTGCACGTTGGCGGGCTCGGCCGGGTACAGGGCCATGGTTGCCTTGACCCCGGTGGCGCTGGCCGGCGGCGTTTCGCCAGGACGGATGTGCTCCAGCCCAACGTTGGCCGGGATATCCACCAACGTCCCGACATCGCCGACGGTATGGGCGCTGAGGAAGAATTCCTCGTAGGCGCACGACAGGCAATCGTGCATCGGCCCGACGCCGAGTCGGTTGGCCACCACCTCCGCCCCCATGCCGCCGGAGCCATAGTTGATCATGAACGAATCGCGGGTCGGCTCCAGCACATGCCCCATTACCGGGTCTGCCCAGTAGCCAGGGAATGCCTGGGTGCCTGCCACTTCGTCGGCAAACTGCGAGGCGAAGTCGCGAAACGCCTCGAGCCGGTTGGGCAACGCAGGGTTGCGCTTGCCGACGCTTTCCAGCGGGTAGGTGGCTTTCGGGAAACTGCCGTCGGGATTCGGCCCCATGACGATGGCGTCAGTCTCGCTGTTGAGTATCTCGTTGCCGTCGACCATGGCGATGATCGGCTTGCCGGCCTTGCCCTCGGCGATCCACGGCTGGGCCTGCGGATAGCGCGCCTCGTAGTCGATCACCGGCTGACCGGTGGCGGTGCGGCCGGTGGTGGCCAGGCGCATTTCCTCCTCGGTCAGGGTGTTGCGATAGGTGCGGCCGGCCTTGGGCACCACCACCACCTGGCCGAACAGGCCATTGGCGACGTTGCCGGCATTACCTTCGCCGCCGAACGGCGCACCGCGACTGGACACGGCGAAGGCGCCCTCGCGTTCGGCATACAACGTGTAACTGCGAGTGCTGCCAGGGGCCACCAGAAAGTTGCCGTTGCGCCCGGTGTCGGCCGAAATATCAGCGATGGTGTTGACCGCCTGCATGCCATTCACCTGGAAGCCCACGTGACGGTCGCGGACCTGTTCGTCGGCAACGAAGTGCTCGCCACCTTCGTTCTCGACCTCGGCGCCCTCTTCTTCCTCGCCTTCGACCCCGGCTTCGTCGTGGTCGATACCGTGCTTGTTGGGGTTGGCCTGGTAGGCCAGCAGGTTGGTCAGGTTGACCGTCAGGCAGTCACCGGCGGCCACCCGCAGCACGATCGGCCGCGGGCGCTTGTCCGGGCGCAGGGTGACCTTGCCCGGCACCGCGGCGCCGCCCTTGCCCAAGGGCACCTGGTGCTCATCCACCACGTCCTGGCGCAGGGCGTACATCATGCCGTTGGCGTTCTGCGCGCCGAGGCGGTTGAACATCAGCGGCTGATCCAGCGCCACCACGTTGGCCACCAGCGTGCGCTGGCACTGCACCGCGGCCTCGCTGGAGACCTGCCAGCCCAGCAGGGCCAGCAGGAAGGTGGACAGGACCGGGCCTTTGCGAGGGGTCGACATGGGGCACCTCCGGAAACACAGGAATATGCACAAAGGTGAGCAAGGGCCATGCCAGCCAATTAACTGATATTTTTCAATAGGTTATGAATTATGACGATACGATTCGGGGAAAATCACCCAGTGGCATGCCCCGGATCAGGGGCTGCTGCGCAGGCCTTTGCCAGCACATTCCCGTGGGAGCCAGCTTGCCGGCGATAAGGCCAGTACAGGAACCCAATGACCCCAATAGCATTTAGTGATTGAACGCCAACGCAAAGGTGCAGTAAGCTCGGTCCCAATCACTGGAGAGCAACATGTCGAAACAAACCCGCAACCACGCCAACCACACCGGTCGCTCCGCGCACCGCGTGCTGGCCGTTGCCGGTCGTAACGCCGTTGCCAGCTTTTATTTTGGGTATTGGTTTAGCCACTAGGCGCCGATGACCCATCCGGCGCCCACCTTCGAGGGGCCGCCGAACATGAGAATACTCAAACCCCCGGTCGGCTCCCCGACCGGGGGTTTTGCTTTTCCGGACCCAAGAAACATACCGATTACCTTGAGGACAGCGACATGAACTACACCACCTACTACCGCACCTATGCATGGCGATTTAGCCAGTTCCGTTCGGGCCAGCCTGCCGCCTCCGTTCGGTCGATTTCCGGTGGCAATGCCCCACAAACACCCCATTTGACGATCAGTCGAACACCTCGATAGGGCCGACGACGCGGGCCAGAACCCGCTGTCCGCCCAGGGAAAAAACGCCATGCAAGCCTCGAACCTCGCCCTGCCCCTGACCCAGCCGCACGCTGCCAACACCACCGTCAGCCAGCGCCTGCCCAGCCCGCACCTGCTCAAGCAGCAGATGCCGCTGTCCTGCGAACTCACCCAGCAAGTCCACGCTCACCGCCAGGCAATCCGCGCCATCCTCGAAGGCCGCGACGCACGTCTGCTGGTGGTGGTCGGCCCTTGCTCGATCCATGACCCGCGCTCGGCCCTCGAATACGCCGACCGCCTGGCCGCGCTCAGCCGCGAAGTCGACGACAAGCTGCTGCTGGTGATGCGCGCCTACGTGGAAAAACCGCGCACCACCGTGGGCTGGAAAGGCCTGGCCTACGATCCGCACCTCGACGGCAGCGACGATATGCACGCCGGCATCGCCCTGTCTCGCGGCCTGATGCTGGGTATGCTCGAACGCGGCCTGCCGATCGCCACCGAGCTGCTGCAGCCGATGGCCGCCGGCTACTTCGACGACCTGCTGGGCTGGGCCGCCATCGGCGCGCGCACCACCGAATCGCAAATCCACCGCGAGATGGTCAGCGGCCTCGAGCTGCCGGTCGGCTTCAAGAATGGCACCGACGGCGGTATCGGCATCGCCTGCGACGCCATGCGCAGCGCCGCCCACCCGCACCGTCACTTCGGCATGGACGTCCAAGGCCACCCGGCGATCATCGAGACCCTGGGCAACCCCGACACCCACCTGGTGCTGCGCGGCGGGCACCAGGGCTCGAACTACGACGCCCAGAGCGTCGCCCTGGCCCGCCAGGGCCTGGCCAAGGCCGGGCTGGCGCCACGGATCATGGTCGACTGCAGCCACGCCAACAGCGGCAAGGACCCGGCTCGCCAGCCGGCGGTGTTCGAGGATGTGCTGGCCCAGCGCCTGGCCGGCGACCGTTCGCTGGTCGGGGTGATGCTCGAAGGGCACCTGTTCGATGGCTGCCAGGCCCTGGGCAAGGGCGCGCTGAAGTACGGCGTGTCGATCACCGACGGCTGCCTGGGCTGGGAGGCGACCGAGGCCTTGCTGCGCGAGGCCGCCGCTCGCCTGTAGGCCTCTATGGCAAGCCTTGCGAGACACGGCACGATCAAGTGCGCTAGGCTTGCCTTTTCGATCCCAAGGAGCAGTACCCATGGCCCGAGCCACCGCCCGCCACATCCTGGTTTCTACTGAAGACAAGTGCAACGAACTCAAAGCGCAGATCGAAGCCGGCGCCGACTTTGCCGAAGTCGCCAAGGCCAACTCCAGCTGCCCGTCCAGCCGCCAGGGCGGCGACCTCGGCTCGTTCGGCCCGGGCCAGATGGTTCGCGAGTTCGACACCGTGGTCTTCAGCGCGCCGCTGAATGTCGTCCAGGGTCCGGTGAAGACCCAGTTCGGCTACCACCTGCTGGAAGTGACCAGCCGTCAGGACTAAGTCATCGCAGCCGATGACGTACCCTGTGGGAGCGGGTTCACCCGCGAATACGCCGGTCCATGCAACATCGTTGCCTGAGCTGACGCATTCGCGGGTAAACCCGCTCCCACAGTTGTTGTGTGGGTTCATGCTGTTGTGCCTGACTGCCACCTCCCATGCCGCCCCCACCCACGCCCTCACCGTCTACGCCGAAGCCCCGCGCTACCCCGCGAACTTCCGCCATTTCGACTACGTCAACCCCGACGCCCCCAAGGGCGGCAGCCTGCGCCGCTCGGCCATCGAGATCGGCCAGTTCGACCATGTGCTGCCCTACATCGACAAAGGCATCGGCGTCAGCCAGGTCGATGGCTGGTTGTACGCACCGCTGGCCGTGCGCTCGCTTGATGAGCCCTACACCGTCTACGGCCTTATCGCCCGGCGCATGGAGCGCGGCCCCGATGACGCCTGGCTGCGCTTCTACCTCGACCCCCGCGCCACCTTCGCCGACGGCAAGCCGGTACGGGCCGAAGACGTACGCTTCAGCTACGAGCGGCTGATGAACCAGGGCAGCCTCAAGTTTCGCACCCAGTTCGCCGATGTCGCCGCGGTCACGGTCGAGGGCCCGCGCCAGGTGCGCTTCGACTTGAAACAGCCCCATGGCCGTACGCTCCCCCTTGAACTGGCCGGCCTGCCGGTGCTGCCCGAGCACGACTGGCAGCATCGCGACTTCGCCAACGGAGCCGGCTTCGACAAGCCGGTGGGCAGCGGCCCCTACCGCATCAGCAGGATCGACAACGGCCGCAGCATCACCTTCGAGCGCGATGCGACCTGGTGGGCGCGGGATTTGCCGGTCGCCCGCGGGCTGTACAACTTTGACCGCATCGGCGTCGAATTCTTCGGTGACACCGAGGTGGCCCGCCAGGTGCTCAAGGGTGGAGGCTACGACTACAACCGCGAGTATTCCGCCACCGCCTACACCCTCGGCTACAACGGTGCCCCGCTGGATGACGGGCGCCTGCAGCGCGCCCACCTGGCCCCGGCCAAGCCGCAGATCGCCCAGGGCTTCGTGTTCAATCTGGACCAGCCGCAGTTCAAGGACCGCCGCGTGCGCCAGGCCCTGGCCATGCTCTGGGACTTCGAATGGAGCAACCGGCAGATGATGCGCAACATGTACATCCGCCAGCAGAGCCTTTACTCGAACACCCCCCTGGCTGCCTGCGCCCTGCCCGACGCCGAGGAACTCAAGCTGCTCGAACCGCTGCGCGGCCAGGTGCCGGACCAGGTGTTCAGCCAGGTATTCAACGCACCGGTCACCGATGGCTCCGGCATCATCCGCCAGCAGCAACTGCAGGCCCTGGCCTTGCTGCAGGACGCCGGCTGGCATCCCCAGGGCGATCGGCTGGTCAACGCCCAGGGCCAGCCGTTGAGCTTCACCTTCCTCAATGGCCAGTCGGGGATGGAACGCCTGCTGCTGCCGTGGAAGCGCAACCTGGCGCAGATCGGCGTCGAACTGAACATCCGCAACGTCGACGCCGCCCAGTACGTCAACCGGCTGATGGCCCGCGACTACGACATGATCGTCACCGGCTACCCGGTGACCCTGTCGCCGGGCAGCGAGCAGTACAACTACTTCGGCTCCGCCGCGGCCAATGATCCGGGCTCGAACAACCTGATGGTGCTCAAGGACCCGGCGGTGGACCGCCTGCTCGACGGCCTGGTACGCGCCACCAGCCAGGCCGACATGCTGCGCCACGCCCGCGCCCTGGACCGGGTGCTGCAATGGAACTACTACTGGATTCCCAACTACTACCCGCCGGGCAGCTCGACGGTGTGGTGGAACCGCTTCGGCCTGCCCAAGGTACAGCCGGCCTATGACGAAGGCCTGGACACCTGGTGGGAAGTCAGCCCCCGGGCCCTGACCAACCCGCAGATGGCCGAGCGCTTGCGGAGCATGCCATGACCACCTACATCCTGCGCCGCCTGCTGCTGATCATCCCCACCTTGCTGGCCATCCTGCTGGTGAACTTCGCCATCGTCCAGGCCGCGCCCGGCGGGCCGGTGGAACAGGCCGTGGCGCGCCTGCAGGGCATCGGCGGCGGCGCGGCGGGTGCCCGCGTCGAGGCGGTACAGGGCGAGTCCCGCGCCACCCGCGGCCTGGACCCGAAGCTGATCGAGGAGATCAAGCGCCAGTACGGTTTCGACAAGTCCGCGCCCGAACGGCTGTGGCTGATGCTCGGCCAGTATGCACGGCTGGACTTCGGCCAGAGTTTCTTTCGCGGCGCCACGGTCACCGAGCTGATCGTGCAGAAGTTGCCGGTGACCCTGTCGCTGGGCTTCTGGGCAACGCTGATCACCTACCTGGTGTCGATCCCGCTGGGCATCCGCAAGGCGGTGCGCCATGGCAGCCGTTTCGACGCCTGGAGCAGCGCGCTGATCGTGATCGGCTACGCCCTGCCCTCGTTCCTGTTCGCCCTGCTGCTGATCGTGCTGTTCGCCGGCGGCACCTCGCTCAACTGGTTCCCGGTGCGCGGCCTGGTGTCGGAGGACTTCGACCAGCTCAGCCTGCTGGGCAAGGTCGCCGACTACTTCTGGCACCTGGTGCTGCCGGTTGGCGCCCTGGTGATCGGCGGCTTCGCCACCCTCACCCTGCTGACCAAGAACGCCTTCCTCGACGAGATCGCCCGCCAGTATGTGGTCACCGCACGGGCCAAGGGCCTGAGCGAGCGCCGGGTGCTGTACGGCCATGTACTGCGCAACGCCATGCTGCTGGTGGTGGCCGGCCTGCCCCAGGCATTGATCACGGTGTTCTTCGCAGGCTCGCTGCTGATCGAAGTGATCTTCTCCCTCGACGGCCTCGGGCGCATGAGCTACGAGGCAGCGGTGTCGCGGGACTACCCGGTGGTGTTCGGCACGTTGTTCATCTTCACCCTGGCCGGGCTGCTGATCCGCCTGCTGGGCGACCTGTGCTACACGGTGCTCGACCCGCGCATCGACTTCGACGCGAGGGGCCGCTGATGTTCTCGCCCATCGCCCGGCGCCGTCTGCGACGTTTTCGCGACAATCGCCGCGGCTGGATATCGCTGTGGCTGTTCGCCGGCTTGTTGCTGCTGAGCCTGGGCGCGGAACTGGTGGCCAATGACAAGCCCTTGCTGCTGGGCTACCAGGGCGAGCTGTACACCCCGGCGCTCAAGCGCTACACCGAGCAGCAGTTCGGCGGGCAGCTGCCGTTCCAGCCCGACTACCGCAGCCAGTACGTGCGCCAGCTGATCGAGGGCCAGGGCGGCTGGATGCTGTTCGCGCCCATCCCATTCAGCGCCGATACCCCCAACTACGACCTGCAGGTGCCCACCCCCAGCCCGCCCAGCGCGAGCAACTGGCTGGGCACCGACGACCAGGGCCGCGACGTGCTGGCGCGGGTGTTGTATGGCACACGGGTGTCGCTGTTGTTCGCCTTCGCCCTGACCCTGCTCAGCGTGCTGATCGGCGTGACGGCCGGTGCCCTGCAGGGCTACCACGGTGGCTGGGTCGACCTGTTCGGCCAGCGCCTGCTGGAAGTGTGGTCGGGATTGCCGGTGCTGTACCTGCTGATCATCCTGTCAGGATTCGTCGAGCCGGATTTCTGGTGGCTGCTGGGGATCATGGCGCTGTTCTCCTGGCTGACCCTGGTCGATGTGGTGCGCGCCGAATTCCTCCGCGGGCGCAACCTGGAATACGTCAAGGCGGCCCGGGCCCTGGGGCTTTCGGACACCCAGGTGATGCTGCGGCATATCCTGCCCAACGCCCTCAACGCGACCCTGACCTATATCCCCTTCATGCTCACCGGGGCGATCACCACCCTCACCGCGCTGGATTTTCTCGGCTTCGGCATGCCCGCCGGCAGCGCTTCGCTGGGCGAGCTGGTGACCCAGGGCAAGCAGCACCTCGAGGCGCCGTGGCTGGGCTTTACCGCGTTCTTTGCCCTGGCGCTGATCCTGTCGTTGCTGGTATTTATCGGCGATGCGCTGCGCGAGGCGTTCGATCCCCGCTCATAGCCTTACCTCGGTCACTGTGGGAGCGGCCCTATCGCGACACAAGGCCGCTCCTACAGGGGCGCACGACACTTGGCTCAACGGATACGTCTTCCATGCACGACAACCTCAAGGACTACCCCCAGGTCCGCCAACTGGCCATCCGCTCGCTGTTCGAGATCATCGAGCAATCCAGCGAAGGCACGGTGATCGTCGACCGCCAGGCGCGCATCGTCTGGATGAACGAGCGCTATGCCCGACGGTTCGGCCTGCAGGACGCCGCCAGCGCCATCGGCCAGCCCTGCGAGGCGGTAATCCCCGGCAGCCTGATGCGCGAGGTGGTGAGCAACGGCAAGCCGATCCTGCTGGACATGCTCGACACGCCGAACGAGCCGCTGGTGGTGATGCGCCTGCCGATCCACGACGACCAGGGCGCGCTGATCGGCGCCATTGGCTTCGCCCTGTTCGACGAGCTGCGCAGCCTGTCGCCCTTGCTCAAGCGCTACGCCAGCATGCAGCAGGAACTGGCCTCGACCCGCTCGCAACTGCGTGCGCGCCAGGCCCGCTACAGCTTCGCCCAGTTCGTCGGCAGCAGCCCGGCCTGCCTTGAAGCCAAGCGCCGCGCCCGCCGCGGCGCGACCAGCGACTCACCGGTGCTGCTGCTCGGCGAGACCGGCACCGGCAAGGAACTGCTGGCCCACGCCATCCACGCCGCCTCGGCGCGGGCGCACAAGGCGTTCGTCAGCATCAACAGCGCAGCGATCCCCGAAGCGTTGCTGGAGGCCGAGTTCTTCGGCACCGCCCCCGGCGCCTTCACCGGCGCCGACCGCAAGGGCCGCAGCGGCAAGCTGCAACTGGCCGAAGGCGGCACACTGTTCCTCGACGAGATCGGCGACATGCCCCTGGCCCTGCAGAGCAAGCTGTTGCGCGTGCTGCAGGAAAAGGAATACGAGCCGGTGGGCAGCAACCAGATGTTGCGCAGCGATGTGCGGATCATCGCCGCCACCTCCATCGACCTGCAGGCGGCCATGGCTCGGGGGGCATTCCGTACCGACCTGTACTACCGGTTGAATGTGCTGCCGGTGCAGGTGCCGCCGCTGCGCGAACGCCTGGAGGACCTGCCGGCGCTGTGCGAGGCGATTCTTGCCGAGCTCGGCAGCCAGTATGAGCTGGAGGCCGAGGCCCAGGCACTGTTGGGGCGCCATGCCTGGCCGGGGAATATCCGAGAGCTGCGAAATGTGCTGGAACGGGCGACCCTGCTGGCGGACCAGCCACGGCTGGGCGTGCATGATCTGATGAACGCGCTGGGGCCGTTGAGCCCGGTGGCCGAGACGGCACCGCAGTTGGGGTACCGGGAGGCCTGTGCGCAGTTTGAACGCGGGCTGATTGTGCGGGCCTTGGGACGCAGTGGCGGGAATGTGCCGGAGGCAGCGCAGGCATTGGGGCTGGGACGGTCGACCTTGTACAAAAAGATGGTGGCGCTGGACATTGAGTCTCAATAAGGAGATACGCATCTCATTATTGAGACCGGCGCGATGGTTGCGCCCTCGATCGCCGGCAAGGCGGCTGCCACATGGCGTACCCCAATCCACTGTGGGAGCCGGCTTGCCGGCGATGGGCCGCAACGCGGCCCCACTTTCTCAAATTCGAGACATCGACCTTTATAAATCTAATAAAAATCAATAATTTCAATGACTTAACAAGTTGGCACAATTCCCGCTACTGGTATTCCAACCATAAAAACAACAGTTGGAGATCCCCTTAGGATGACCGTGCTCATCGCCCTCGCTGCCCTGGCCCTGCTGATGCTCGCCGCCTACCGCGGCTACAGCGTGATCCTCTTCGCCCCCATCGCCGCCCTTGGCGCCGTGCTGCTCACCGACCCCGCCGCCGTGGCCCCGGCCTTCACCGGGGTGTTCATGGAGAAGATGGTCGGCTTCATCAAGCTCTATTTCCCGGTATTCCTGCTCGGCGCCGTGTTCGGCAAGCTGATCGAGCTGTCGGGCTTCTCACGCTCGATCGTCGCCGCCGCCATTCGCCTGCTCGGCACCCGTCAGGCCATGCTGGTGATCGTGCTGGTCTGCGCCCTGCTTACCTACGGCGGCGTGTCGCTGTTCGTGGTGGTGTTCGCGGTGTACCCGTTCGCCGCCGAGATGTTCCGCCAGAGCGACATCCCCAAGCGGCTGATCCCGGCGACCATCGCCCTGGGCGCGTTCTCCTTCACCATGGACGCCTTGCCCGGCACCCCGCAGATCCAGAACATCATCCCCAGCACCTTTTTCAACACCACCGCCTGGGCCGCGCCCTGGCTGGGGCTGATCGGCACGCTGTTCGTATTCTGCGCCGGCATGCTCTACCTGCAACGCCAGCGCAACAAAGCCCAGCGCAAGGGCGAAGGCTACGGCAGCAACCTGCGCAACGAGCCGGAAACCGCCGACGACATCGCCCTGCCCAACCCTTGGCTGGCCCTGGCGCCGCTGCTGCTGGTGGGGGTGATGAACCTGCTGTTCACCCACTGGATCCCGCAGTGGTACGGGGCCAGCCACACCCTGCAACTGCCGGGCATGGCCGCGCCGGTGCAGAGCGATGTGGCCAAGCTCACGGCGATCTGGGCGGTGCAGGCGGCCCTGCTGGTAGGCATCCTGATGGTACTGGTATGCGCCTTCGGCACCATTCGCCAGCGCCTGGCCGAAGGCACCAAGAGCGCCGTGAGCGGCGCCCTGCTGGCGGCGATGAACACTGCTTCGGAATACGGTTTCGGCGCGGTGATCGCCTCGCTGCCGGGCTTCCTGGTCCTGGCTGACGCCCTGCGCGGCATCCCCAACCCGCTGGTCAACGAAGCCATTACCGTCACCCTGCTGGCCGGCATCACCGGCTCCGCTTCCGGCGGCATGAGCATCGCCCTGGCGGCCATGAGCGACAGTTTCATCGCCGCCGCCAACGCGGCGAACATCCCGCTGGAGGTGCTGCACCGGGTCGCCGCCATGGCCAGCGGCGGCATGGATACCCTACCGCACAACGGCGCGGTGATCACCCTGCTGGCGGTTACCGGGCTGACCCACCGCGAGGCCTACAAGGATATTTTCGGTATTACCCTGATCAAGACCCTGGCCGTGTTCGTGGTCATCGCCACGTTCTACGCCACCGGCATCGTATGAAGGAGAACGGCATGACGCTCAAAGGCAAGACCGCACTGGTCACCGGTTCCACCAGCGGCATCGGCTTAGGCATAGCCCAGGTGCTGGCCGAGGCCGGCGCCAACATCCTGCTCAACGGCTTCGGCGACCCGGCGGCCGCCATTGCCGAGATCAGGCAGCACGGGGTCAAGGTGGCCCATCACCCCGCCGACCTGTCCGACGTGGCGCAGATCGAGCAGATGTTCGCCTTGGCCGAGCGCGAATTCGGCGCGATCGACATCCTCGTCAACAACGCCGGCATCCAGCATGTGGCGCCGGTCGAGCAGTTTCCGGTGGAGGCCTGGGACAAGATCATCGCCTTGAACCTGTCGGCGGTATTCCACGGCAGCCGCCTGGTCCTGCCGGGCATGCGCGCGCGGGGCTGGGGGCGGATCGTCAACATCGCTTCGGTGCACGGCCTGGTGGGCTCCACCGGCAAGGCCGCCTACGTGGCCGCCAAGCACGGCGTGGTCGGCCTGACCAAAGTCATCGGCCTGGAGACTGCCACCAGCAACGTCACCTGCAACGCCATCTGCCCGGGCTGGGTACTGACCCCGCTGGTGCAGAAGCAGATCGACGACCGCGCCGCCAATGGGGGCGACGCGCAGCAGGCGCAGCACGACCTGCTGGCCGAGAAGCAGCCCTCGCTGGCCTTCGTCACGCCGCGGCATCTCGGCGAGCTGGTGCTGTTCCTGTGCAGCGAGGCCGGCAGCCAGGTACGCGGCGCCGCCTGGAACGTCGACGGAGGCTGGCTGGCCCAGTAAGCGGCTAAAGTGGAGTAAGGATACCCTGACGCCGGATGATCAGGGTTACGCGCTCCTACAGGGGTTGCGTTGGCCTGAAGAGACGCGTAATACCCACTATCGACTATCACCGAGGGTCCCGGCATGAACGACGTACTCTGGCGCCCCTCCAGCACCCGGATCGAAGCGAGCCGGATGGAAGCCTTCCGCCGCCGGGTCAACCGGCGCTTCAACCTCCAGCTCGACAGCTACGCCGCCCTGCACCGCTGGAGCATCGAGCAGCGCCCGCAGTTCTGGCAGGCATTGGCCGAGTACTTCCAGGTGCGCTGGCACACCCCACCGGCCGCCGTCCTCGAGGAAGGCGAGCGCATGACCGACGCCCGCTGGTTTCGCGGCGCCACCCTGAATCTCGCCGAGCACCTGCTGCTACGCCGCGACGACCGCCCGGCCGTGGTGGCCCTGCGCGAGGACGGCGCCCGCCACAGCCTCACCCACAACCAGCTGGCCGCCCAGGTCGCCGGGCTGCAACAGGCCTTCAGGCACGCCGGCATCCAGCCCGGCGACCGTATCGCCGCAGTGATGCCCAACACCTGGGAAACCCTGGTGGCCATGCTCGCCGCCACCAGCCTTGGCGCGGTCTGGTCGAGCAGTTCGCCGGAGTTCGGCACCCACGGCATCATCGACCGTTTCGGGCAGATCGCGCCCAGGCTGCTGGTGGCCTGCGCCGGTTATCAATATGCCGGGAAGGTCATCGACCAGGTGGAGAAGATCAACCAGGTCGTGGCCCAGCTGCCGAGCGTCGAGCAGTTGCTGGTGGTGCCGCACACCCGGCCGCAGACCCGTGCCGATGAGTTCATCGGTACACCGACGACCCTGTGGGCCGACTACTTCACGCCCGGCGGCACGCCGGCCTTCACCGCGCTCCCCTTCGACCATCCGCTCTATATCCTCTACTCCAGCGGCACCACCGGCGTGCCCAAGTGCATCGTCCACCGTGCCGGCGGCGTGCTGCTGCAACATCTGAAGGAACATGGCCTGCACAATGACCTCAAGGCCGACGACGTACTGTTCTACTACACCACCTGCGGCTGGATGATGTGGAACTGGCTGGTCAGCGGCCTGGCGGTCGGCGCGGGCCTGGTGCTGTACGACGGCTCGCCGTTCCATCCGGGCCCCGAGCGCCTGATCGATCTGATCGACGCCGAAGGGATCCATGCCTTCGGCACCAGCGCCAAGTACCTTGCCGCCCTGGAGCAGGCCGGTGTCGAACCGGCCAGGTCCCACCGCCTGGACAGCCTGCGGCTGATCCTCTCCACCGGATCGCCCCTGTCACCGCACAGCTACGACTATGTGTACGCCAAGGTGAAGCCCGACGTGTGCCTGGCGTCCATGTCCGGTGGCACCGATATCGTCGCCTGCTTCGTGCTCGGCAACCCGCTGCTGCCGGTGCGCCGCGGCGAAATCGCCGGCAAGGGCCTGGGCATGGCGGTGGATGTGTGGAATGAACAGCGGCAATCGATCACTGGCGAGAAAGGCGAGCTGGTCTGTACCCAGCCCTTTCCTTCGATGCCGCTGGGGTTCTGGGGGGACGACGATGGTAGCCGCTACCATGACGCCTATTTCAGCCAGTTCGAGGGTATCTGGTGCCAGGGCGACTATGCCGAGCAGATCCCGGGCGGCGGCCTGGTGATCCACGGCCGCTCCGATGCCGTGCTCAACCCCGGCGGCGTACGCATCGGCACCGCGGAGATCTATCGCCAGGTGGAAAAGGTCGAGGAGGTACTGGAGAGCGTGGCCATCGGCCAGGACTGGCACAACGACGTGCGCGTGGTGCTGTTCGTGCGCCTGCGCGACGGCCTGCAACTGGACGACGCCCTGCGCCAGCGCATCCGCCTGGTGATCCGCCAGTACACCACGCCGCGCCATGTGCCGGCGGTGATCGCCCAGGTCGACGATATCCCGCGCACCCTCAGCGGCAAACTGGTGGAGCTGGCGATCCGCAACGTGGTGCATGGCCTGCCGGTGAAGAACACCGATGCCCTGGCCAACCCCGAGGCGCTGGAGCAGTTCCGCGACAGACCGGAGTTACGCTGATGACGCCATCAGGCATAATGTCGACCTTTTGCCCCGAAGCACAGGTAAGCCCATGAAAGCCCAAGCCCGCCACATCCTGGTCAAGACCGCTGACGAAGCCGAAAAGCTCAAGCAGCGCATCGCCAACGGCGAGGCCTTCGACGTGCTGGCGAAGAAATTCTCCACCTGTCCGTCCGGCAAGCGCGGCGGCGACCTGGGCGAGGTGCGCCCGGGCCAGCTGGTCGGCGCCATCGACCAGGTGATCTTCAAGAAGCCCCTGCGCGTGGTACACGGGCCGATCAAGAGCAAGTTCGGTTATCACCTGGTGCAGACGTTCTACCGCGACTGAACCTCATCGGCGCGTCGCCTTTGCAGCAGCGCCGGCGATTGTTCGCCACTGGCGACCACGCGCTCCAAGCCTTCCTGCACGGCTAGGCTGGCGCTCTCCATGTCAGCCACTGCCTTGAGCATCGCTGCGGTATTGCCGCTGGCATGGGCATCGATGGCATCGAATGCGCAACGGTGCACGGCGGCATGGGGCGCGTCGATGTCCTTGTATCCTGCAAGATGCGCATAGTGCAGGGCCCCGTCCCCCTCGCGATACCACTTGCCCAAGCGGCAGAGGGTATGGTCGGTAAAGTCCGAGCCGCGCTCCTGCGAGACCCCGAACAGCACCTTGTAGACGCGGAACTTGTAGATCAGGTGGTCGAGCTTGGCCAGCTCGCAGAAACTGCGCAGTGCCGACACCGATGCCGAACCCTCCGCCACCGTCGACATGTCCAGCAACTGGCGCATGGTACTGGCCGCCGCCTGGCCAACACCGCTGTACGATGACGAATGCTCGGCCAGGCTGGCGATATGCCCGCGGCTTTGCGCACTGTCGGCTCGAATGGCCGAGACCAGCGTGCCGATTTCGGCAGTGGCGTCCGCCGTGCGCCTGGCCAGGGTCCTGACTTCATCCGCGACCACGGCAAAGCCGCGCCCGGCATCCCCGGCCCGCGCCGCCTCGATGGCCGCATTCAGGGCCAGCAGGTTGGTCTGGTCCGCCACCTCGCGGATGATCTCCAGCACACCACCGACCTGCTGGGCTTGGTGATCGAGCCTGCCAACCTTTTCCGACGCCTCGCCGGAGGCATCGGCCAGTTGCTCAAGATTGGTCGCGATGGCATCAATGCTGGCCTGGTTGCTGCTGGCGATACCCTGGATGCGGATGGCGTACTGCCTTTCCTGCTCCATGCTGTGGGCGAGGCTGGCGAACGAGGTCTGGGTCATTTCCAGGGAATGCGAGAACGCCGAAAGGTTGCCGGCCAGGTGGGCGAGCACCTGGTTCTCCCGTGCCAGTTCCGTGGCCTTCGATTCTGCCTCGCGGGCGCGCTGCTCCGACGCCGCCAGCTGTGAGCGGCTACGTTCGAGCGCGAGGTTCAGCTCCTTGATCTGCGGGTCTTGCCGACCTGCCTTGCTCCACCACTTCACACCACGCTCCCGGGATAGACCCACCTATTGTCACCCGGCGCAAAAGCGCCGGGCAGAAACAGGGAAAGGTCTCAGCAAGCGCACAGTGCGGCAATACTCAGCTGCACTGAAAAACAGCGGATCAGCGACGAGCCGCGAGCAGGCCAAGCCCCGCGCATCCCAGCAGCGAGGCACTGACCCGGTTGAACAGCCGACGTGGCCCGGGCCGTTCGAACCAGCGCTGCAGGTAGGCGCCGAGCCCGGCGTAGATGGCGATGGCCGCCCACTCCAGCAGCAGGAACAGCACGCCCAGCTGCAGGAACTGCTCGCTCACCGGCGTGGCGCTGCCCACCGAGACGAACTGCGGCAGGAAGGCGGTGAAGATAAGAATGGCCTTGGGGTTGCCCGCCGCCACCCAGAACTCCTGGCGCGCCAGCTTCCAGGTGCCGCGCGGCTGCTCGCTGGCCACCACCGCCTCGCCGACCGGCGCCCGCCACAGCTGCCAGGCGATATAGAACAGGTAGCCAGCGCCCAGCACCTTGATCGCCAGGAACAGGTACTCGCTGGTGTGCAGTACCACGGCCAGGCCCATGGCAGCCAGGGCGATCATGCCGCTGAAGGCCAGCAAGCGCCCGGCGCCGGCCACGCAGGCGGTGCGCAGGCCGTAACGGCTGGCGTTGTGCAGGGACAGCAGGTTGTTGGGGCCCGGCGCCATGTTCAGGGCGAAACAGGCGGGGATGAACAGCAGCAGGCTCGACAGGTCCATTATTCTTCTCCAGCGGTGACCGTCGCAGCGTCGCGCCCGGCGGGCAGGCGCGTCAAGCACAGTGGCACGGTAAATGGCCGGAACAGCAGGCACGCGCTAGACTGGCGCCCTGCGCTCACCTCCAGGCCCTCTCGCCATGACCCCATCGAGCAGCGAAATCTGGCACGACCCGGCCCTGCCCTACGTCGAGAGCCGACGCGCCTGCCACAGCCGTGCCTGCTACAAGGCCCACAGCCACCCGAGCTTTTCCATCGGCGCTGTGGATGCCGGTCATAGCCGCTTCACCGGGGCCGGCGACGGACAGGTGCGGCTGGCACCCGGCACCTTGGTGTTCGTGCCGGCCCAGCGGGTGCATGCCTGCAACCCCGAAGCCGGACAGGCCTGGAGCTACCAGATGCTGCACCTGGACGCCGACTGGCTGCGTTGCCTGCGCCTGGAGTCGGGGATTGCCGCCGACCAGCCCAGCGCGGCGGCCCGGGTCAGCCGTTCGGCAGCTTTGTACCGGCGGTTCTGCACACTGAACACCCTGCTGTTTTCCAGGGCGACGGCGTTCGAGAAAGAGGCGGCACTGGTGGCCTTTCTCGGCGACAACGACTTCTCCATCCATCCGCACTTGCCACCCGCGCCGCCCTTGCCGCCTTCGACACTCCGCGACCTGCTGGGCCATGCCGAGGAGCAGACGCTGGCCGAACTGAGCCTCGACCGCCTGGCACGGTTGGCCGGCATGGGGCGCTATCAATTGATCCGCGCCTTCAACCTCGCCACCGGCATGACGCCCCATGCCTACCTGCTCAACGCCCGTGTCAACAAGGCCCGGCAACTGTTGCGCCAGGGCCAGCCGCTGGCTGAAGTCGCCTACTGCCTGGGCTTTGCCGACCAGAGTCACTTCCAGCGGGTGTTCAAGGCGCATGCCGGGGTAACACCGGGGACATACCGCGCAGCCTTGCAATAATCTTCAATACCCGCCCTGTCGCCCAGCCACAGACTGCGGCTTCCTCTCCCTGGAAGCCCGACCATGCAACTGTTCCTGCTCATCGCCACCGCCCATTTCCTCGCCCTGCTCTCGCCAGGACCGGACTTCTTCCTGGTGGCCCGGACCTCGGCCAGCGCCGGCTGGCGGGTGGCCAGTGGCGCCTGCGCCGGCATCGCCCTGGCCAATGGCGTGTTCATTGGCGCGGCGTTCGCCGGGGTGTCGTTCCTGCGCGACGGCAGCCCGCTGTTCGTCGCCCTGCAACTGGCCGGCTGCGGCTACCTGCTGTATATCGGGCAACTGTTCCTGCGCCATGCTGGAAAGAGCGGCCTGACGGGTGCCGCCGCCCATGCTTCATCCCACGCCGGCAACTGGCTGAACAGCCTGGGCATGGGCTTCGCCTCGGGCATCTTCAACCCGAAGAACGCACTGTTCTACGCCAGCCTGGCCAGCATGATCGCCAGCAGCGGCGCCCTGGCCAAGCTGGCCTATGGCATGTGGATGTTCGCCATCGTCCTGGCCTGGGACCTGCTGGTGGCCGTGGCCATCGGCAATCAGCGGGTGCTGCACCGCTTCGCCCGCGCCCTGCCCTGGCTGGAACGGACTTCGGGGGTGATGCTGATCCTGCTCGCCAGCGGCGTGCTCATGCACCTGGCCCTGGGCTGAGCAACGTCAGCCCCCGCAGCTCGAGCAGGCTGAAGTGACCACGGCTCCAGCCGCCGGTGTCCAGGTGCCAGACGTTGCCCAGCACCTTCACCTCCAGCACTGGCGTATGCCCGACCAGCAAGGCACGCAGGCCCTTCACCGCTCGGTTGTCGCCCTCCTTCAGGCGCCGTCGCGACCACTGGCACACCTCGCGCACCTCGGGGTCATCCCCAGCCTGCAGGTTCACGCTTAGACGCTCCCAGTCATCGAACGGGCTATCGGCGTGCAACAGCCCGACCGGACCGTCGGGTGTGTCGACCTGCAACGCGATCGGCAGCCGCTCGAACGCCTCGACGAAACGCGCCTGCTCTGTTTTCGGCAGGTCGAGGAACCAGCCGCCGCCGGCCGCCCGATACATGTCCAGGTCAACCCGCCCGCCGCGCAGGTGATTGACCGCCAGTGACTCGTGGTTGCCCTGCACCGCGTGGAACCAGGGCTTGGCCAGCCATTCCAACGCCTGCGGGCTGGCCGGCCCGCGATCGACCAGGTCACCGACGCTGAACAGGCGGTCCACCGCCGGATCGAATTCGACGGCCTCGAGGCATTGCTGCAAGCGTTCGAAGTGCCCGTGAATATCACCCACGGCCAGGTCACGCCCGCGGGTATTGGCGGTCATCCGCCGAAAAGCGCTCATTGCATCAGTCCTCTGCTTATGCCCCGTACCGGCGTAAAATAGGCAGGCAAGCCGCCCCAACCCGGAGGTGCATCATGCGTACCACCCTGGCCAGCGCCCTGTTGCTGGCGCTGGCATTCGACAGCATGGCACAGGGCACCCCGACTGCGCAGGTCGAGGTGCGTTTCGACCACCCGGAAAAATTCCGCGATGCCAGCCTCGACAACCGCGGCTATCCCCAAGGCGCCGACCCGCAAGTGATGAAGGCCCTCACCCAGCACCTGCAGAAGCTCGGCCAGCGCTACCTGCGACCCGGCCAGCAACTGGTCATCGACATCCGCGACATCGACCTGGCCGGGCGCTTCGAGCCCTGGCACAGCCAGGCCTACGATGTGCGCTTCATGCGCGAGGTCACCTGGCCCAGCATCGACCTCGACTACACCCTCCAGCAGCCCGGGCAAGCCGCGCTCAAGGCCCAGGAACACCTGAGCGACAAGATGTACCTCAGCCGCCCCGGCCGCCTGGGCAGTCACGACCGGCTGTATGCGGAAAAGGCCATGCTCGGTGATTGGTTCCGTCAACGCTTCGCGCCGCCGTCCTGATCGTCACCGCGCCAGCCGGCGCAGGGCGATGGGCGCGATCAAGCGATGGAACGGCGCCACCGGCAGCATGTACAGGCGGCCCAGCCAGTTGTGCGTGCGCACCACGGTGCTGACCAGCACCTCGCACCGCCCCGGGGCCGTCGGGCGACGCATCAGGGCGATGTGTACGTCCAGATGATGATCGCGGTCGACCAACAGCACCTCATTCGCGCTGTTGCTGATCAACGTAAAGATGCCCACCCGCTCTCCGGGCTGGTAGCTGTCCGGGGCGCGGGCTGGATCGATGGCGGTCAACCGGCCCAGGTTCTTCAGCCCAAGCAGCCCGACCAGGCGATTGCGTAGGACCATCAGTTCGTCGATCCAGCCGGGCATGCTCGCCATCAGGCGCAGGAAGTGCGCCATGGCGGGCTGCCCGTCGTCCGCCAGGTCGATCGCCCGGCAATGACGAAAGCCCGCCTGCGCGGCGTGGGGGGCGATCAATGAGTCGGCGGGTATGGCTGCGGCATGGGTCATTGCGGTCTCGTCCATGAAATCGACACATCGGCGCTGGGAGTCAGCGCCCATCGATTGTATCCTCGTCAGCCGACGACATGCCAAGGACGGATGCACCATGAGGACCCGCATGCTACGACCGGTCTCACCGGCAGGCACTGCCGGGGTATCGCCCCTATGAAGTATGTGCTGGTGATCCTGGCCAGCTATACCAGCGCCTGGTATCTGGTGGGCACCCTGATTCGCGGACGCTTGGCCGATATTGCCGAAGGCCTGCGCCATCGCCCGGACGCCCCACCTCCAGGGCAGTACCTGCGAGAAGTCGAAGCCCACGCCCGCCGCGCACACCGCCACTACAGCCTGTTTGCGGGCACGCTGTTGGCCCTCGTGTTGGCGCTGCTCTGTTTCTGGCTCGACTGACGCCTAGAAATCCAGCGCCAGGCTCTGCCGCCCTTCCAGTGCCAACAGGAACTGCTTGGCCGGCAGGCCGCCGGCAAAACCGGTGAGACTGCCCGAGGCTCCGATCACCCGGTGGCACGGTGCGATGATCGAGATCGGGTTGCGTCCGTTGGCCGCGCCTACCGCACGGACCGCATTGGGCTTGCCGATCTGCCGGGCGATCTCGCCGTAGCTGCGGGTCTGGCCGAAGGGAATGGTCAACAGCGCCGCCCAGACCTCCCGCTGGAACTCGGTGCCGGCGAAATCCAGTTCCAGCTCGAAACGCTGGCGTTGCCCGGCAAAGTACTCGCCCAGCTGGCGGGCGGTCTCGCGCAGCACGCCGTGCCGGTCGTCGCGGTGCAGGTCGCCCAGGCGCACCCGGTTCTCCCGCTCGTGCTCCCACAGCACGGCGGCCAGCCGCTCGCCCCGCGCCACCAGGGTCAAGGTGCCGACAGGCGATTGCATGAGGGTGAAGGCACAAGACATGACAGGCTCCGGCAAGACGACGATCGCTGCACTCTACCCATCGCGGCACGACGGCGCATCCGCTTTCTTGCCCGGCCATCGCCACTGGCCAGCTTTGGCCTGCGCCTCGTACACTGAGGCGCCACTCGTTTTTCAAAGGATGGAAACACAGTGAACGACCCATCGCCCGACATCGTCATCGAACGTTTTGCCGAGCAGCATCTGCAGGGCATCGCTGCGCTCTACAACGAACCTGCCGTGTGCCGCCAGGTACTGCAGATGCCCTATCAGTCCGTCGAAGTCTGGCGTGAGCGCCTGGCCACCTACCATGAGCGACAGGTCCGCCTGGTGGCGGTGCACCAGGGCCAGGTGATCGGTAACATCGGCCTCGACCAGAGCACGCGCATCCGCCAGGCGCACCTGGGCGAGCTGCTCATGGGTGTTGCCCAGGCCTGGCAAGGCAAGGGCGTCGGCTCGCGGCTGATGGCCGCCATCCTCGACATTGCCGACAACTGGATGAACCTGCGCCGGGTCCAGCTCACCGTCTACGCCGACAATGAGCCGGCGCTGGCGCTGTATCGCAAGTTCGGCTTCGAGACCGAAGGCCGGCTGCGCGATTACGGCGTGCGTGACGGGGTGTATGTCGATGCGCTGTGCATGGCGCGGATGCGTCAGCCGTAGAACACCATGCCCGCGTAGGGCTTGGCCCGACAGGCCGCCAGGCGCGACTGCAGATCGCCGACATGGGCTTCGAGCTGGTGGCCGTCCGGGTCGAGGAAGTACAGCGAGTCCGTTCAACATGAGGGGCACCTGAGGTGAAGTGGGGCGGGATCGCTTCACGGGGCGCGATGGAAACGAGCGCGCCCCGCTACGCTGCGATCATACCCGTGAACACATCAGCGCGGCGTCCAGCAGACGCCCCTTGTCATACCAGGCATCACGCTGGTACGCCGAGAACTGCTGCCGCCCGGCGGCGCCTTGAACCTTGACCAGCCCCTCGGCCTTGTTCGGGTCGGTGCTGGCGACAAACAGCTCCAGGGCGTCCTGGTTCCGCACGACATAGGTCGTGGCCGTATCGGGAAGCTCGGCCTTGATACAGTTCAGGTACTCCGGCGGGCTTTTCGAGGTCATGCCGAAAGTGTTGTCTCGGCCCGCGCGGATATCAGGATCATGTGCGCAGCCGGCCAGCAACAGGCTGGCCACCACTGCCATCGTCAAACGGCTCATACAGACTCCAACCACCCCAGCAGCAAGCCCTGGACAGGGTCAGACACCCACCACCCTTTTTAATAGTCTGCTTACGATCTACAAGACTAGCCCGGGGTGACGGGCACGGTAGGCCGGTTCGCTATATCGCCAGGCTTTCAGGTCGGCTTGTCGATTCGGTAGAGCACATGCGGGCGCAATACATTGCCTTCAGGCACCGTTGGGTCGGGGAAGTCCTCCGCCGGGTCCGAACGCATACCCAGCCGCTCCATCAATGCCCGTGATGGGGTATTGATGCTGGAGGTGTAGCCGATGACTTGCCTTAATCCAAGCGTCGACCAGGCGTGCTCCAGGCATGCGCTGGCCGCCTCGAATGCGTAGCCCTGCCGCCAGTGGCTGCGTCCGAGGATCCAGCCGATTTCGACCTGCGGGCCGCCAGGAATCTCATCTCCGGTCAGGGACAGCCCAAGCCCGCCAACCAGCGCGCCATCGATCTTGCGTTCGACGGCAACGAAACCGAAACCATGGACCTGCAGATGGTGATCGCAGTCTGCAAGCATCGACCGGGTTTCTTCGGGAGACAGAATCGCGGGATAGTAGTAGCGCCTGACTTCAGGATCGCCATTGACGAGGGCAAAGGCTTCGATGTCACGCTCCGCCCAGGGGCGCAGGACAAGACGCGGTGTTTCGATGAACATGGGTAAACTGAAACTCCCTTCTACCTGGCACTCCTCGCAACAAGGAGGTTGCCATGCCACTACTGGATCCTGAGTGCGCTGAAGAACATAAGCATCACCGCGGCATACAGGAACACAAGATCGACACCGGGGACGCGAAAATCCCAACAAGCCAAGCGACCAGCAGGCCCCCGCCGACCGAGCAGCGTTGCCGAGCGCTGAACCGCTCACTCGTTGTCCTCACACGATCCAGCCATCCCATCAGTACACCCCTGGCCGGCAAAGGCTGAATCATATTCGATACCCGGCTGCTGGGTCGATGTTGCCGTGGCTTGCAGCCACAAGCGCCAGTTCAGGGGCCGTATCCCCAGCAATGGGTATCAGGCACCGGCCTGGAGAAACACAAAGACCGCCACCACATCCAAAGCCAGCACGGCAGCCACGACGAAACTCATGAAATCGAAGTCATTCTGGAACATGTCCGCTCTTCCCCGCATGATCGCTTTCTGGGGTTCAAGCAACTCCCATTCCAGCCTGCCAGCGCCGGGACCACGTCCATTGGTCAGGCGAGACGGGCGTTTCGGGCAAACAGGCGTTTACTGATGGTCATGCCCCTGGCTCGCGCAAGGATGCCCATCAAGGTGTGCCCCCATGAGACGCATCCAGAAGATCATCCAGCAGCGCCGTCGGCAGCTGCATGTCCACATTCCGCCCAGCGAATTAAAGGGGATGCAGTCTGGCGATGGGCCCAGCGCGGCGAAACCGCTGCCGCCACGAGAGGTTCGCCAGGCAGGAATGAGAAGAACCGCACTCGAAGGGGCAGCCACTGACTGAGCAGGCCCTGCCAGAACCGTCCGAGAGCGCCAGCCGGATGTTGCGCGCTGCCTGCCGTTGGAAGGCTCAGCCAATGACTCGCCCATGATCAGAGGTTGCAGGTGTATCGATACTCAAAGGGAAAGAAAACGGTGTCCACCACCAGGGAAAACGGCGCATCAATCAGTAAAAAAGGGATCAGCTTGCCTTTGGAGGTGCCGACCAGCCACCAATCGAACCTGAGGCCGATGTAGGGACAACGGTGCTTGTCATAATCCATGCGCATGGCGGTGGCCATGCACCCACTCAAGCTGGCAATCAGCACCAGTAAAATCGCCTTGCAAACCACGTAACGTCCTTTTTGCTTCCTTGCACAGACCTCTATAGACGCCGTTGCGTGGCGTGGGTCACCCACTGGCGCCGATGGTGAAGAGGCTGAGTGAACTGGGGATCAGGAGAGCCCCCATACAACTGTCGTCACACCTATGCGACAATAGCCGCAATGTCTGGCCTCAACTCCCGCATTTATCACCCAACAGCTGGGTCACAGCGTGCGCATGCTGCTGTCGACGCATGCGCGTTGGCTCAACTCAAGCTCCGACTGGAGCGAGCTGGACACGCTCAGGATTGGTATCAGATCGGTACCAGCTGAAAATCCAGCCACGTAAGTTACTGATAGGTAAGCGCTTTGATCTCCACCGCTAATATCACCATGCAGTTCGGCTCCAAGCCCCTGTTCGAAAACGTCTCGGTCAAATTCAACAACGGCAACCGCTACGGCCTGATCGGCGCCAACGGTTGCGGCAAGTCGACCTTCATGAAGATCCTCGGTGGCGACCTGGAGCCATCCGGCGGCCAGGTGATGCTCGAGCCCAACACCCGCCTGGGCAAGCTGCGCCAGGATCAGTTCGCCTATGAAGAATTCACCGTGATCGACACGGTGATCATGGGCCACGAACAGCTGTGGAAGGTCAAGGCTGAACGCGACCGCATCTACTCCCTGCCGGAGATGACCGAGGAAGACGGCATGGCCGTCGCCGAGCTGGAAACCGAATTCGCCGAGATGGACGGCTACACCGCCGAGTCCCGTGCCGGCGAGCTGCTGCTGGGCCTGGGCATTCCGCTGGAGCAGCACTTCGGCCCGATGAGCGAAGTCGCTCCCGGATGGAAGCTGCGCGTGCTGCTGGCCCAGGCGCTGTTCTCCGATCCGGACGTGCTGCTGCTCGACGAACCAACCAACCACCTGGACATCAACACCATCCGCTGGCTGGAAACCATCCTCACCGCGCGCAACAGCACCATGGTGATCATTTCCCACGACCGCCACTTCCTCAACAGCGTCTGCACCCACATGGCCGACCTGGACTACGGCGAGCTGCGCCTGTTCCCAGGCAACTACGACGAATACATGACCGCGGCTACCCAGGCCCGCGAGCAACTGCTGTCGGACAACGCCAAGAAGAAAGCCCAGATCGCCGAGCTGCAGACCTTCGTCAGCCGCTTCTCGGCCAACGCCTCGAAAGCCAAGCAGGCCACTTCGCGCGCCAAGCAGATCGACAAGATCCAGCTGGCCGAGGTCAAGCCGTCGAGCCGGGTCAGCCCGTTCATCCGCTTCGAGCAGACCAAGAAACTGCACCGCCAGGCGGTCACCGTCGAGAAGATGGCCAAGGCCTTCGATGACAAGGTGCTGTTCAAGGACTTCAGCTTCACCATCGAAGCCGGCGAGCGCGTGGCCATCATCGGCCCCAACGGCATCGGCAAGACCACCCTGCTGCGCACCCTGGTCGGTGAAATGACCCCGGACAAAGGCGAAGTGAAGTGGACCGACAGTGCCGAGGTGGGCTACTACGCCCAGGACCACGCCCACGACTTCGAAGACGACATGACCCTGTTCGACTGGATGGGCCAGTGGACCAGCGGCGAGCAAGTGATCCGCGGCACCCTGGGGCGCATGCTGTTCTCCAACGACGAGATCCTCAAGTCGGTTAAGGTGATTTCCGGTGGTGAGCAGGGTCGCATGCTGTTCGGCAAGCTGATCCTGCAAAAACCCAACGTGCTGGTGATGGACGAACCGACCAACCACCTGGACATGGAATCGATCGAGGCGCTGAACCTGGCACTGGAGAACTATCCGGGCACCCTGCTGTTCGTCAGCCACGACCGTGAGTTCGTGTCGTCGCTGGCCACCCGCATCATCGAGCTGACAGCCGATGGCGTGGTGGACTTCAGCGGGACCTATGACGACTACCTGCGCAGTCAGGGCGTGGTGGTCTGAGCCAACGCTGAGTAACCTCATTGCGGGGCAAGTCGCGGCGGTACGCCGATGCGACTTGCCCCGCGACATGCTTAATTAGTTAGGCTGCTTTCTTTTCCGTCGCGCGGCAGCCATGATGGGCACAGCCCCACCGCCCGCCCGCGAACGAGCCCATGACCGCGCCACACGCCTCCAGCGTCACCCTGCAGATTCTCTCGATCGTCCTCTACACCTTCATCGCCTTCCTCTGCATCGGTCTGCCGATCGCGGTGCTGCCTGGCCATGTGCACGACCAGTTGGGCTTCGGCGCGGTGATCGCCGGCCTGACCATCGGCCTGCAGTACCTGGCCACCCTGCTCAGCCGGCCCTTCGCCGGGCGGGTGGCGGACACCCTTGGCGGCAAGCGCGCGATCCGCTACGGCCTGTACGGCATCGCCGGCTGCGGCGTGCTGACCCTGCTGTCGGCCTGGGCCCTCGCCCTGCCCTGGCTGAGCCTGGCGCTGCTGTTGGGAGGCCGGCTGTTGCTGGGCATCGCCCAAGGGCTGATCGGCGTCGCGACGCTGAGCTGGGGGATCGGCCAGGTGGGACCGGAACATACCGCGCGAGTCATTTCCTGGAACGGCATCGCCTCCTATGGCGCCATCGCCATTGGCGCGCCCGCTGGCGTGCTACTGGTGGATGGCCTGAGCTTCGCCGTGCTCGGGCCAGCACTGCTGGGCCTGGCGCTGCTGGCCCTGCTGGTGCTGCGCACGCGGCCGGACGTAGTGGTGGTGCGCGGCGAACGGTTGCCGTTCTGGTCGGCGTTCGGCCGCGTGGCGCCTTGTGGCGTGGGATTGACCTTGGCTTCGATCGGTTATGGCACCCTGACCACCTTCGTCACCCTGTATTACCTCGAGCGCGGCTGGGTCGGCGCCGCCTGGTGCCTGAGCGCCTTCGGCCTGTGCTTCATCCTCTCGCGACTGCTGTTCGTCAATGCGGTCAACCGCTACGGCGGCTACAACGTGGCCATCGCCTGCATGGCCACCGAGGTGCTCGGGCTGAGCCTGCTGTGGCTGGCGCCATCGCCGTTGTGGGCGATGGTTGGCGCCGGGCTGACCGGCTTCGGCTTGTCGTTGGTGTACCCGGCCCTGGGCGTCGAGGCGATCCGCCAGGTGCCCAGCAGCAGCCGTGGCGCCGGGCTGGGCGCCTACGCGGTGTTCTTCGACCTGGCGCTGGCCATCGCCGGCCCGGTGATGGGCGCGGTGGCGGTGCACCTGGGGTACGCCTCGATCTTCTGCGTCGCCGCCCTGCTCGCCTTGTCAGGGGTGGGCCTGACCCTGTTGCTGGCCCGCCGCGGCTGAACGCTCGGCGGGCTCCGGCGCGCCCAGGGCCTGGCTAAAGAAGGCGGTGGTCTCGCTGCGTAGCGAGCGGTGGATATGCTGACGGTCGACGCCCTCGGCGTCCTTGCACAGTACCGGCATGCGCTGATGCTGCTCTTCGTCACAAGGGGCCATGAACACGAAGTGCCCGGCGCCGGCCAGCAGGCGGTAGTCGGGGGTGACCGGCAGCTTGCGCGCCAGGGCATCGGCGTTGTGCTCCAACACCAGCAACTGGTCGTTGTCACCGCTGTAGATCAGCGCCGGCACCTGCACGCCGGCCAATGCGTGACGACCGAACATCAGGCTCAGCGGCGCCATCAGCATCACCGCGCCCACCCGGGGATCGGCGCGGGGCGCCAGCTCGCTGTGGTCGGCGATCAGCACGCCATGGGTCTTGCAGGCGTCGGTGTCGTTGGGGCGTTGCTCGCAATAGCGGCGCAGGCGTTCGAGGTCGGGCCGTGCGCCGGACAGGATCAGCGCGGTCTCGCCGCCGGCGGAATAGCCAATCACTCCGACCTTGCCGTCATTCAGATACGGCGCGAGCAGCCTGTCGTTGCGCGCCGCGGTGATCGCGGCGCTGATTTGCAGTGGCCGGCCATAGAGGTTGCTGAGGGTACCCAGGCGGCTATGGTCGCGGTTGTTGTCCCCGGGGTGGACCACCGCCACCACCACGAAACCCTGGCGAGCCAAGCCATTGGCCAGGTCATGCAAGGCCATCGGGCTGCCGGTGTTGCCGTGGGAGATCACCAGCAGCGGGAACTGGCCCATGGCCACCGGCGCCTCTTCGGCGACACGGGTCAGGTAGCCCTCGATACGCACCGGGCGCGCTTCGCCGCTGGAAGGATAGAACACCAGCGCCTGCATGGGCCGGGCGTCCACCGGGTCGGTGAGCGTCAGGCGGTGCAACCCGGCCACCCACGGCGCCGCCTCGGCGCGGGCCAGCAGGCCGCCGAGCAGCAACAGCGCCATCAGCATACGGGTTCGTTTCATCGCAGGGCACTCCTCGTCGCAAGGCACTGCGCAGCACTCGGGTATGGATGCCAGCATAGA
This sequence comes from Pseudomonas sp. TE6283, assembly GCF_054060555.1. Lineage (NCBI taxonomy): Bacteria > Pseudomonadati > Pseudomonadota > Gammaproteobacteria > Pseudomonadales > Pseudomonadaceae > Pseudomonas > Pseudomonas sp. TE6283. The sequence goes on along the minus strand of NZ_JBSSDH010000019.1, from coordinate 16,001 downwards.
ACCCGGCTCGCAGCCAGCACATGAAAACTGGATGAAAAAAGCCGACTGGCGCGCTGGGCGGCAGTCGGCTTTGGTCAAGCAGTCGCAATCAGGCGGCGGCGAACAGCTCACCGGCAATCTGCGCCTGGGCGGCGTCGATGGCCTTGGCACGGTGCTCCGGACCATATGCCAGGCCATGGGCGCGGACGATTTCCAGGTCGGTGATGCCGATGAAGCCGAGGAACACCTTGAGGAAGTCCTCATGGCCGACACCGGTCGGCTGGCCCTGGTGCAGACCACCGGCGGTGGACACCAGGATCACCTTCTTGTCGCCGCACAGGCCTTCAGGGCCGGCCTCGGTGTAGCGGAAGGTCTTGCCGGCCACCGCCACGCGGTCGATCCACGCCTTGAGCTGGGTCGGCACGGTGAAGTTGTACATCGGCGCGCCGATCACCACGGCGTCGGCGGCGAGGAATTCTTCCAGGGTCTCGGCGCTCAGCTTGGCCTCGTGGGCCTGGGCGGCATCGCGCATCTCCTCCGGGGTGCCGGCGGCGACCAGGGTGGCGGCGGAGAAGTGGCTGATGGCGTCGGCAGCCAAATCGCGGTAGACCACTTCGAGGCTCGGGTCGGCGGCTTTCCAGGCCTCGACCACTTCGCGGCTCAGCTGGCGGGAGGCGGAATTGTCGCCCAGGATGCTCGAATCGATATGCAACAGTTTCATGGGACTCTCCTGTGAATGAAGACCGCGGCGGTGGGCGATCACGATGGGAGCAATCCTATCGGCACATCGAATAGCTGATAAGTCGGTAAAAACGCGTTAGTTTGTTCCACTGATGGAACAATGAGACTGTCAAATGCAAGACCTCAACGACCTCTTCTACTTCGCCCGGGTGGTCGAAGCCGGTGGTTTCGCCGCCGCCGGGCGCCAGCTGGGCATCCCCAAGTCGCGCCTGTCGCGGCGCATCGCCGAGCTGGAGGAGCGCCTGGGCACCCGCCTGCTGCAGCGCACCACCCGGCAGCTCAAGCTCACCGCCGTGGGCGAGCGCTACCTGAACCATTGCCAGGCCATGCTGCTGGAGGCGGAGATGGCCGACGAGGTAGTGGCCAGCATGTCCAGCGAGCCCCGGGGTCGCCTGCGGGTGTCCTGCCCGGTGGCCCTGGCCCACGCCTTCCTGCCGGATGTGATCAGTCGCTTTCTCACCCAGTACCCCCAGGTGCAGCTCGACATGGTGCTGCTCAACCGCCGGGTCGACTTGATCTCCGAGGGCATCGACGTCGCCCTGAGGGTACGCGACCTGGGCGACGAGGACCCGGCGCTGGTCACCCGGCGCCTGCGCCAGGCGCAGATGCAGCTGGTGGCCGCGCCGGGCTTCGCCGACCACATCCGCGAGCCCGCCGAGCTGGCGACCGTGCCGGTGCTCGGCGCGGCCGAAGCCGACCGCCTGGTGCACTTCCGTCTGCATGGGCCCGATGGCCGTCAGGAGGAAGTCGCCCTGGAGCCGCGGCTGGCCATCGACGACTTTGTCGTGCGCAACGCCGCAGTACGTGCAGGGCTGGGCTTCACCGCCCTGCCGTCGATGTTCTGCGAGGAAGAACTGGCCCGTGGCGAACTGGTGCGCCTGCTGCCAGACTGGTCGCTGCCCGGCGGCTACCTGCAGGCGGTCTACCCGCACCGCCGGGGCCTGCTGCCAGCGGTACGCGCATGGATCGATCACCTGGCGGCTTCATTCGAAGCCTGTGGAGAGCGTTATGTCTGAGAAAAGGCTGTCCGAGGAGCAGGTGGCGGCGCTGTGCCTGGCCCTGCCTGGGGCGCGGGAAGACTACAAATGGGGCGGCATCCGGGTGTTCTCGGTGGCCGGCAACAAGATGTTCGCCGTGCAGGACCTGGGCGGCGCCGGCTTGTCGTTCAAGGTGGCCGACGAGCTGTTCCTCGGCTACTGCGACCGCCCCGGCATTCGCCCGGCGCCTTACCTGGCGCGGGCGAAGTGGATCAGCATGCTGGCGCCCTACCCGATGGGCCGCGACGAGCTGAGCGACCTGCTGAAGCGGTCGCACCAACTGGTGGTGCAGCGCTTGCCCAAACGTCAGCAGGCGGGGTTGCTGCTTGGATCTACAAGCTGAGTGCGCATCGCAGCACCTTTATGCCTGAATGGGCGGCCCTTTGAGTTCGACGCGGTTGCCATCGGGGTCGTAACAGTACAGCGAGACACCCTCACCTTCAGCTCCGTAGCGTTTCTCCGCGGCCTCGACCCTTACCCCGGCCTCACGCAGCCGTGCGCTCAGCGACGGTTCGTCGAACGGCTCGATGCGCAGGCAGAAATGGTCGACATTGTGCCCGCTCGGGCCGGGCAGCGGGCCGCCCTGGCGCCCCAGCGGACCATCGACAGCCACCAGGTCGATCAGGCCGTCGCCAGCCGCCAGATGGATCATGCCCAGCGAATCCCTGCGTTTGCGCACCGGACAGCCAAGCAGTTCATGGTAGAAGGCCAGGCTGCGCTGCAGATCGCCGACGCGCAGGACCAGGTGGTCGATATGCAGGATGGTGAAAGCTGGCATGGCAGTGCTCCACGTTCAGGCTTTGTCTAGACCATAGCAGCGTCCCCGCCGGCTGACCTTAGGCCGTCGCCGTCAATGGCCGACGGTAGGTCCGCCGCAGGTGCTGTGGGCCAAACGGCTCCTGACATGTCAGCCATCGCCCTGGAAGCGGCTCAACTATGTACCGCCTCAAGCCCTTCCCACTGTCCTTGAATGGTCGCTCCCCCTTATTGGAATGCGACCATGCACAGCCTCGATCCTCCCTACCACCAGCAACAGATCTTGCGCAGCCTGCCGGGCTGGACCAGGCATCTGCATCCAACCCACACTCAAAGGCTGTTGCGTCGGGCACACCGGGAACACATCAAGCCGGACGGACAGTTCGCGGACTGGTTCGTCCAGGCGTCGCCTGTCCGCCAGGCAGAACTGCGCGAGGCCATCAAACAGCGAACGACCAGTAGCAAGGCACTGGCCAAGGCTTTACAGGATATGCGGGGCATTACCGAGTTCTGCGAACCTTTGCTGAAGGCGCGACTGGGTGTCCAGGTGTCCGTGACTGAAGCTCAGTTCAAACAGCAACCCTTCACACAGATGCAGGAGGGGGGCGTCCCGGATCCAGAGGCCTCCCATGACATACCCAACCCTCCGATCTTCATCGAACGGCCTTCCGGCCCTCCTACCCTCACCAGCCTGCTCGAAGCCGCCCTGCACAATTTCGAAGGCATGGCCGAAGTCGGCCCCTTCAGCACCCTGCAGACCAGCGTCAACGACTGCACCGTGATCGCCGGTCTGAGTACCAGTGCATTCGTCAGCCACTGCCGTGCGCTCGACCTGGGCAAACGTTATCAGCAGCACCTGCAAAGCATCTACGGCGGTACGCGAAAGGCCGTGCTGCAATCACTTTGGAGCCGGGCGCGGTGCGATGAACTTGCCGTGCAGGCCCTGATTGCCTTTATGCGGGGATACATGACGGAAGCTGGACTCCAGGCGTTGCTCCAGCTCAGCGCGATTGATGCAGCGCCGCGTTATGGAGGGACAAAAGCCTCGATACGGACGTTGACCATGCTGGGCATCCAACTGCATGACCTTTGGCTGCTGGTCGCAAACGGCCAGCCCGAGCCCTCCTGCATCGCCTACCTGCCCTTCGACGAGGATCACCCGGTACAGGAGTTCATCAATCTGCTGGCCTTCGGCAAGTACCTGCGGCGCCGGTTGCTTGAGCCCGACTATCGAGAACGCTTTCTGGAACATGTCGCCCTCAAGGATCGCCCTGAGATGGCAAGAAAACTCAAGGCCAGGCTGTTCGAAGGCCCCCGGGCGCAGGTGATCCCCCTCGAGACGCCTTCCCCCGCCTTTGCCGAGACCGAGCCCGGCACGCATCCCTGGCATGGGCAAGAGACCGCCAGCGAAACAGGTGACCCGTCGGCTCCGCGCCCTGTCCGCTTCCCGGCGCTGGCGGTTCATGAAACCGCCATTGCCTTCCCGGTGTGGCCCAAGCTGTTCAACGACCATGTACAACGCCTGCAGGACGACGCGCGCGGGGTGGCGGTACCGACGGCCGATGTCGACGCCAAGGCACGGCGTGAGCGCCTGATGCTGTGGGGCGAGCGCGGCCTCAACCTGCTGGGGGTGGCGGCCATGTTCGTCCCCGGCCTGGACGTCGCCATGCTGGCAGTGGGCGCAGGCCAGGTCATGAGCAGCATCTTCCACGGTTTCGAAGCCTGGTCCGAAGGTGACAACGCCCAGGCCGCAGGGCAGGTCGAGTCGCTGCTCATCAACCTCGGCAGTGTGATCGCCATCGCTGGCGTCGCCAAGCTGGCCAGGGCCAGCGGCTTTGTCGACTGGATGGAAAGCCTCTGGATCGATGGCCAGCAGCGCCTGTGGCACCCGCAGTTGCAGCCCTACCGCAGCCCGGTCGAACTGCCGGCGGAGCTGCAACCGGACAACCAAGGCATCCTGCAGTATGACAATCGGCATTTCATCGAACTGGACGATTCGCTCCACGAGGTGCGAAAGCACAGCGATGAAGACTGGCGCATTGTCCATCCGGAAGATCCACAGGCCTATCAGCCACGACTGCGTGGCAATGGCGAAGGGGCTTGGCGCTTGTCGCACGAGCGACCGCAGGACTGGAGCCGGGTCAAGCTGATACGCCGCCTCGGTCCGCTCTGCAAGGGCTTGAACGATGAAGAACTGCTGGCAGCGCTCGACAGCAGCGGCCTGGACCGTGGCGTGCTGGAGCAGGTCCACGCCGACGGCAGGCGCCCTCCGGCGCTGCTCGAGGACGCCCTGCGCCGGCTCAAGGCCGACAGCACCGCCGACGAGATCATCGCCCGAACCCGCCAGGGCCGCCCGCTGGCAGCCTACAAACAATTCGCCATCAGTGTGCTCGGCGAACTGCCCGGTTGGCCCGAGGATGTGGTGCTGGAGGTTTTCGAGGGGGTCGAGCCGATGGGCAGCGCCACCCGTTATGGGCGCAATCGGCTCGGTGACCAGGTAATCCAGTTGACCCGCAGCGACCTGGACAACGGCGACCTGGCCAGGATCGTCCTGGAAAACCTGGACGAAGAAACGGTAAACGCCCTGCTGCCCGAGGGTGCCTCAGCCGGGCAACGCCAACAGGCCTTGCAGACGCTGATGGCCGACCGGTTGAGCGCAAGTCGGTCGGCGCTGTTCGACAGCCTCTACAACGCTCATCCCAAACCAGCCACGCCCACGATCTTGGCCATCGGTCGCCAGTTTCCCGGCCTGCCCCGGCAGGCACTCGACGAACTGGCCAGCCAGGCCAGCAGCGCCGAACGCAACAGCCTGCTTGCTGGCCGGGTTCCCCTACGTATTGCCGAGGAAGCACGGCTGCTGCAAGCCCGCGTGCGACTGGACCGGGCGATCCTGGGCCTGTACCGCAACAGCCTGGCCAACGCCGATAGCCAGCTGATCAGCGACAACCTGCTGGCCCGCTACCCACAAGGGTCCGCGCAACAGCGCTATCACGCGGCGCTTGCCGACCGTCCCGCAGCCGCCAGGCTGATCGGCCAGCAACCGGTGAGCCCCGGCTTTCGCTCGCCCCTGCGCCTGAGCGATGGCAGGTATGGCTACCCGCTGAGCCCAGGCGTGTTCGCCTCCCGGGCCGAACGCGAGCTGCATGCCTTGTACCCCGGGCTCGGTGATCGCGAGGTCAGGCAATTGTTGGTTACCCTGCGCGGCAGGGGCAGCGCGACCGAACAGATTCAGGCATTGCGTGCTCAATTGGCAACGCTGCGTGAACAGCTCGGCGCCTGGGCCAGCAAAGGCGCCGAGGACTGGGGCGAAGAAGTCGGCGCCTACTTCACCAGGACCGCCGACCAACTGGTCCGGGCCTGGCAGCGCCTGGACGGCGAAGTACTCAGTCTGTCCAATATCAGCCTCGATGCGTTGCCGCCGCTAGCGGCGCGTTTCGATCACATCGCCACGTTGACGCTGGAGAACCTCAACGTGATCGAAATGCCCGCCGACTTCCTGCAGGCCTTTCCGTCATTACGGCGAATCGATGTGCGCAGCAGCCCGCAGTTGCGCGCCACTTCGGTCCTGCGGGCACTGCGCAATGCTCCGCAATTGCGTGAACTGCGTCTGAGCGGGACACGCCTGAGGGAGCTGCCAGCTGTCGCCCACGAGGTATTGCCGACACTGGACAATCTGCGCAGCCTGGAGCTGCCCCGCAACCGTCTTACCCTGACCCTGCCGGACCTGCAGATGATTGCGGGCCTGCGCCTGGAGACCCTGGATCTGCGGGTCAACCGCATTGCGCTGGATGCGCAAATGGCGGGGGCCTTTGGCTCGATGCGCGCGTTGCGGCACTTGCACCTGAGCCTGAATCCGCTGGGCCTCGGCCCTGACGTGGGCAACCTGGAGAACCTGGCCACGCTGCGCCTGGACAGCACCCAGTTGCAGCACTGGCCATCCGGGCTCGGCACCTTGATGCAGCGCACCCCATGCATGCTGCGCGAAGTGGACCTGAGCATGAATCGCATCACGCAGATTCCCGATTTCGACGCGCTGATCCACTCAGCCTATTCAGACGCACTGCTGGCCAGACGCCCAGGCTATCGCTGGCGCTTCAACTACAACCCTTTGGATGAAAGCACCCGCACAAGCCTGAGGGTAATCGGCGCCTCCGCCGAGGAACAAACGATCGAGGCGCTTTTGTCTGCGCCTGCGCAGCGAATCGACTGGCTGAGCGAAGCCAGCGAAACCCGCCAAGCCACCTGGAATGCATTGTTTGACGAGGATCGCAACACCAGCTTGCGCGAGGTCATCGAACAGGTCGGCATGTCGGCCAGCGCGCTGCGTCAGCCCAGGGCCTTTGCCCGTCAGGTCTGGAGACTGCTTGATCGGGCTGCCGCCAGCACTCGCTTGCGCACCCGCCTTAACGAGGTGGCCAGCGAGTTCCCGGTGACCTGCGGCGATGCCGGTGCCGACGGTTTCGGTACCCTGCAGGTCGAAGTAATGGCCTACGATGAGGCCGCAGAGATCAAGGCCGGCTATGGAATCGCCGGTAACGAGGTTGCCACGCCACCACTGTTCCAGTTCTTTAGGCGCCTGTTCCGACGAGACCAGGTGAACGCCCTGGCCCAGGATCTGTTCAACGCCAGGCTTGCACGACGCGATGCCCTGCGTGCAGTGGATGCCTGGCATGCCCAGCCATTGGACGAGCGCGGTGCCAGGCCCGCAGTACCCGAGTTGCATCGCTTCGATACGCTGTCGGACGACGTGCTGCACAATGGCCTTGGCGAAGGCCTGGACCTGATCGAGATTCGCCTGGCCCTGCGCACTCGCCTGTCGAGGAGACTGGACTTCCCCGAGTTCCAACAGGACATGCTGTACCGGCAAACCGCCGAAATCTCGGCGCAGACCGAAGATGCGGTGCGCAATGAGGTCAAGACACGGGACACCAGCGCCGACAGGCGTCGCCAGTGGATCTCTCGACACCCGACCTGGCGCCGCTTGCTGCACCGGGAATTCATTACCCGCTTCGACGTGCTCAGGCGTCGCTGGGATGTCGGCATGGACTACCTGGAGGGCAATGACCTGGACGGCACGCTCGAACCCCCGGTGATCGAAGCACTGACCAAGGCGCTGGGGCGCAGTCCCCTTGGCGAAGATGGCCAGCCCCTGCGCCAGCCCCTCACCAGTGAAGAGTATGTCGCGGGCATGAACCGCATGGCCCTGGGCCTGGAAGCGGACGAAGACGCCCTCTACCTGGGCCTGACCGCACGCCGCGACCCCAACAACTGAGCCTACTGGCCGCGCAGGTCCTCGAAGAAGACCTGCCGGCCGTGCACCTGGCTCGACGCGCGCGGCTGCCCGGCCACCTCGCCGCTGGCCTTCTCCACATGCCAGTAGCAATACCGGACCGCCCGCGTGACAGCCACATAGGCCAGTCTTTGCACCTCGTCCTTTTGCGCCGTGTCGAATGCCTGGGCATCACCCGGCTTGCCCAGGCCGGCCAGACGGTAGACCTGGTTCTTGTATGGCGAGCTGGTCAGGTACTGGCAATCGCCCAGCATGAACACTGTGTCAGCCTGCAGGCCCTTGGCACTGTGATAGGTCAGCTGGCGCAGGCGGCGCTGGCCGATCGGCAAGCTAGAATCAACTTTAACAATCGATGATATATGTTGTTCTATCAATAGCTTATCGCTGGATTTTCGAAACAGTATCATGACTGTTTCGCCACGTTGATAGTGCTCGATCACGGTCTCGGCCAGTGCCGCCTCGTCCCGGTCGAAGACCCTCACCGGTGCCAACGGCAATTCAGCCGCCAGCCCTGCGGCCTTGGCCTTCTTGCCAGTGATGGCCGGGGCGCCTTTGACCAGATGCTCGGCGGCATCGATGATGTGCTGCTGGCTGCGGTAGTTCTCCACCAGCATCACCCGCGTGTTGGCGGGTGACGGGAACGCCTTGGTGAACTCCATGAAGTACTTCGGCGAACTGCCGCGCCAGCCGTAGATCGACTGCCAGTCATCACCGACGCACATCAGCGACGAATGCTGCGCCACCCGCCCGACATGCAGGGCCGGCCCACGGCGGCGGATCTCGGCCAGGCTCGCGCGCAGCCAGCTGACGATCTGCGGCGAGACGTCCTGGAACTCGTCGATCATCAGGTGCGCCAGGGGGCGCAGCAACGGGTCGGGCAACAGCCCGAGGTTCTCCGGGTTGTTCTCGCCGAACAGGGCGAACATGCGGTTGTAGGTCATCACCGGCGGCGACTGGGCCAGCAGGTGTGCCTCCAGCGCCTTCCAGTACAGGGCCAGGGCTTCGAAGAAGACCGCGTCGGTATCGCCAGTGGGGAAACTCATGGCCGCCACCGCGGCATTGACGTCCAGGCCAAGATTCTCGATGAAGCTTCCCGCCGTGACGAAGGCGTCGAGCAACGGCGCCGGGGCCAGCTCGCCCTTGACCTTGTACTCGAAGCCCGGACCTGCCACGGCATCACCCGCCAGGGACGCCGCCAACCGTTTTGCCGAAGAATAATTATCAAGCCATATCAATGGTTTATCGCAGAAAGCTTGAAACAGAGTGCGCTTTACCGCCCACTCCGCACGCACCGCCAGCTTGGCGCCAGGACGCTGATACTGGCCGCTTTCGGCGGGATCGAAGCCCAGTACTACCCAGGCATCCAGCCCTTCCAGGCGACCATGCACATGGAAACGGCTGCCACGGATCTGCACCGTGTCCCGGCACGGTTCGATGCCCTTGATCGGCCAGGCGCCGGCGGCGAACCACAGGTCCTCGATCACGTCGCACAGCTCTTCGTCGCGCTGGGCCGCCAACTGGGTCACCTGGGCGCGCTTCTGCACATCCGGGTGATCGGGATCCAGCGGTTTGAGCAGCAGGGCTTCCTGGCGCAGCGCACCGATGAGCTGGGCGAAACGCGGACTTTGGCCCATCAGGTCGCGGTAGCACAGGTTGAGCTGCTGGCGCTGGGCATCGTTCAGGCGCAGGTCGAACGGGTTGCTGTCGGCACTGGCCTCGCTTGCCACTGGCACTTCATTGCCCAGGGTCTCGAACGCCCGTACCTGGGCGAATCCCGGCAGGCTGCGCACCAGCGGCAGAATCCGCGAGTGGAAGGTGCGCACCAGTTCGCGCCCCTGGGCCGGCGACAGTTCGACCTGCCACAGGGCGAATACCTGCAGCAGGCGCTGGATGAAGTCCTTGCGCGATTCACGGGTGAACGTCACCACGGTCAGGGCATCGAGCTCGAAGCCCAGGTAATGGCGCAGCAACAGGATGCGCAGCACCAGCGAGGTCGACTTGCCCGCCCCGGCGCCGGCCACTACGCAAGTGGACGGGGTGTCGCTGAAGATCAGCTTCCACTGCGCCGCGCTCGGTTGCATCTCGGCGGGCAGGCGCTGGGCGACATCGGCCTTGAAGCGCTTCTTCAGCTCGGCGGTCAGCGGTAGGCGCCAGTCGTCGAACAGGTTGACGTCCTGGCCCGGCACGACAACCTGCTCGGGGCGAGTATCACGGATCACCAGGACTTGGCGCCCGGCCTCATAGCCGTCCACCCGGCCCCGCTCGTAACCTTCGCGCAGGCCGTCGGCATGGCCGTTGCGCTGCCCCGTGGCGTGACCCAGGAACCAGGAGTCGCGGTGCTGCGCCTGCAGGCGCGACAGGCCACGCCCGAGCAGGCGGGCCGCCAGGCGACGCAGCCAGGGCAACTGGGCGGGCGGGGTCAGGTCGGCCGGGGCCCGGGGATGCTCGTGAGACACGGTCACTCCATTGAAAATCGAAACGGCGAGCATGTTCGCCTCATCTGCACAAAAGTGCCAGCGAATGCTTATGGATCAGGGTATTAGGCGATGAAACGCAGGTTGATTCACATAGATATGAATCGAATATCTAGATAATAAGAAGCCGATATTTACGCTTTTTGTCGATCTTTCAAAACCGCATGATAGCTCCATTCAAACGAATCAGAGGAGCATCACCATGCTGCAACTGCGACCCTTCGAGAGCCTGGGCCACGCCAACCACGGCTGGCTGGACGCCCACCATCACTTCTCGTTTGCCGAGTACCACGACCCGGCACGCGTGCACTGGGGCAACCTGCGCGTCTGGAACGACGACCTGATCGCCGCCGGCGCAGGCTTCCCGCCCCATCCGCACCGTGACATGGAAATCATCACCTACGTCCGCGAAGGGGCTATCACCCACCAGGACAGCCTGGGCAACAAAGGCCGTACCGAGGCCGGCGATGTGCAGGTCATGAGTGCCGGCAGCGGCATCGTCCACAGCGAGTACAACCTGGAGCAGGTCGACACGCGGATCTTCCAGATCTGGATCATTCCCGAGAAGGTCGGCGACGCGCCGTCCTGGGGCACCCGGCCGTTTCCCAAGGGCGAACGTGGCGAGGGCTTCGTGACCCTGGCCAGCGGCCGCGAGGGCGATGAGGACAGCCTGCGCATCCGCACCGACGCACGTCTGGTGGCTGCCACCCTGCGCGCCGGCGAAAGCGCCGAGTATCGCCTCGATGCAGGTCGACGCGGCTACCTGGTACCGGCCAAGGGGCTGGTCGAGGTCAATGGGCTCCAGGCCAAGGCGCGCGACGGCGTGGCGATCGAGCAGGAGACGGTGCTGAAGGTGACGGCCCTGCAAGACAGCGAGATCGTGCTGGTCGATGTCGCCTGATCCGCGCGGCCCTTGACCACGGCTTATCGTGAGTCAAGGGTCGCGATATTGCACTTTTTCGCCTTCCTGCGCTCTATCCATGGCCAGGCTCCGCCGATCCCCGGCAGAACCGACGACTCCCACCGGTGCCGATGGCCGTACGACAACCCGCCGAGCTTCACCACCGCCTGATGTTGGCCGCTGCCTTCGTGTGCCTGACAGCCTGCACCCAACAGCAGGGCCGCGACATGCTTACCCAGATCGGCAACGGCAAGCCAGACGAGTTGTTCCAGACCAGTGTCGACCGCATGGCCACCTTGGCCATGCGCGACAATCTGCAAAGCTTGTACCTGCTGATGGACAAGCTGTACCTGCGCAACCCCAGCCAGTGGAGGCTGTCGGGCTACCTCGACGCCACCACGGCGGCGCGGCAGATTCGCATCGCCATCGAGCAGCGCCAATCGCTGCCGCAGTTGGGCGAGCGCCGCGACCTGGCAGCCTTGAGCTACGCCCTGAGCCCGGAGTTTCGCGGCGACCGGGTCGGGGCATTCATCTACGCCATCGGCAGCATGCTGGTCACCGCCCATGGCGGACGCACCGCGTTCTACATGACGGACACGCTGGACCCCCTGTTCATCAACAACGCTGCCCGCAACATCGAGAAAGCCACCTGGATGCTGAGCCAGCGCCAGGATGCCAATGGCGTGCTCCTGCTGTTTTCCAACGAGATTTCCGAACAGGGCAGCAACCTGAGCTTCGCGGTGGAGTTCGGCAAGGTCGTCGCGCGCCTGGACCTGGTGGCGCAGATGCTCGACGAACGCTACCGGCGAATCGGCCTGAACTATGCGCAGAGCCTGCTGCTGATGAACTTCCTGCCAGTGCAGTGACGCGTGTCCGCTGATCGCACGCGCCAGCCCTGGAGCCGTGGTTGAGACAGGGATATCCGGATCGAGCAGTGCCTGTAGCGGCTCAGGAACTCTCCCTCACCATCAGCTCGAACCCCAGGTCCTGCTGCCCGGTGGCCACCCGCTTGCCATCGAGCAACGCCAGCAACGCCTGCGCCGCGCCACGCCCGACCGCCGCGCGCGGGGTGCGGATCGAGGTCAGGCGCGGGACCATGTGCGCCGAGGCCGGCAGGTCGTTGAAGCCGACCATCGCCACTTGCCGCGGCACCTCGACGCCTTCGCGCAGCGCCTGCAGCACCGCGCCCTGGGCCAGGTCGTCGTTGCAGAAGAAGATGCCATCGACATCCGGCGCCTTGGCCAGCAGGCGGCTGAACAGCGTGCCGCCCAGACCGATGGACGACGGCTGCGGATCGAGCATTTCCAGCTCGGGCGCCTGCAGACCGGCCTCGGCCAGGGCCTGGCGGAAGCCCTCGGCGCGTTGCATCACCCGCGGGTCGAGCTGCGCGGCGATGAAGCCCAGGCGCCGCCGACCGCGCTCGATCAGGTGGCGCGCCGCGGCGCGTCCTGCCTCATGCTGGGAGAAGCCCACCGACAGGGCGTCGGCCTCGCCGCCCAGCTCCATCATATGTACGCACGGCACCCGACTGGCGGCGAGCATCTGCCGCGAGGCGTCGCTGCGCTCGAAGCCGGTGAGCAACATGCCGCACGGCTGGTAGGCCAGGTAGTTGCGGATGAGGTTCTCTTCCTCGGCAATATCGTAGTGATAGTTGCCGATCAGCACCTCCAGGCCACGGGGGCGCATCACCTCGTGGATGGCCTCGAGGGTGTCGATGAACAACTGGTTGGACAACGATGGGATCAACACCACCACCGACTGGCTGCGCGCCGAAGCCAGGGCGCGTGCCGCCGGGTTGGCGACATAGCCCAGGCTGGCCGCTGCGGCCATGACCTTCTGCGCCAGCTCCGGCGCGACCGTGCTGACGCCGCGCAGGGCGCGGGAGGCGGTGATGGGAGAAACCCCGGAAAGCCTGGCGACTTCCGCCAGGGTGGGACGACCGGTAGTGCGCGAGCCAGTGCGGGACATGAGTGTTGTAATTTTACCGCTTGCAGGAATGGGGAACGGTCACTAAGGTAGCGCTGTCTCTGAATGCAGGCAATGCAATCTTGGTAGCAGGCATGCGTTCAGCGTCCATACTGCCAAAGACAAGATCAATAACACCCGGGAGGGTGGCGCATGACGCTCGGTTCGTCCCGACCGAGACAGCGCTATCTCACCCAGCAGGAGGTACAGATGAACCCTTCCCTGTCCGCGATCGTGGTCATGGGCGTAGCCGGCTGTGGAAAAAGCAGCGTCGGCGCCGCCATCGCCACTCGCAGCGGCGGCCGCCTGATCGAAGGCGATGCCTTCCACCCCGCCGCGAACATCGCCAAGATGAGTGCCGGCATTCCCCTGGACGACGACGATCGCGCCGGCTGGCTGGTGCTTCTGGGCCAGGCGCTGCAAGACACCCTGGCCGCCGGCGAGCGCCCGATCCTGACTTGCTCGGCACTCAAGCGCCGCTACCGCGACACCCTGCGCCAGGCCGTGCCCGACCTGCGCTTCGTGTTCCTCGAACTGACCCCGCAAGAAGCCGAGAAGCGTGTGCTGGCCCGGCCCGGCCACTTCATGCCGGCCAGCCTGATCGACAGCCAGTTCGCCGCGCTGGAACCGCCTCACGCCGAACCCCTGACCCTGGCCCTGGATGCCACCCGCCCGCTGACCACGCTGGCCGAGGACGTGCACCAATGGCTAAAGCCTTGCGGTGAGCAGGCGCTGGCGCGGACTGCCTGATCCGGCGGTTTTTCCGGCTCACCAAAGACAGCGCTGTCTCCCTGCTTCTCAAGACGCAATGACGCAAGACACGCGACACCAAAACAACAACGAAAAGACCGAGGTTCACGAACCATGTTCGGACTGGCTACCGATACCTTCCTGTTGCTCGACGCACTGGTCACCATCGTCGGGCTCATCCTGCTGATCACCCATTTCAAAGTCCACCCCTTCGTCGCCCTCACCCTGGCCGCAGGCTTTCTCGGCCTGACCTCCGGCATGCCGGTGGCCAAGGTGATGAAGTCGTTCCAGGACGGCTTCGGCGGCGTGCTCGGCTTCGTCGGCATCGTCCTCGCGCTGGGCACCATGCTCGGCAAGCTGATGGCCGACTCCGGCGGCGCCGACCAGATCGCCCAGACGCTGATACGCGCCTTCGGCAAGCAGAAGGTGCACTGGGCGATGATGTTCGCCGCCTTCCTGGTGGGCATCCCGCTGTTCTTCGAGATTGGCTTCGTGCTGCTGATCCCGCTGGTGTTCATCGTCGCCCGCCGCTCCGGCGTGTCGCTGGTGAAGATCGGCATCCCGCTGCTGGCCGGCCTTTCAGTGGTGCACGGCCTGGTGCCGCCGCACCCGGGGCCACTGCTGGCGATCGGCATCTTCCACGCCGACATCGGCAAGACCATCTTCTACGGCCTGCTGGTGGCCCTGCCGACCGCAGTGATCGCAGGCCCGCTGTTCGGCAACTTCATCTCGCGCTATATCCCGGGCAACCCGTCCCAGGAGCTGATGGACCAGATCGCCCGCGAGTCGAACCAGCAGAACCTGCCGAGCTTCAGCGTGACCCTGATCACCGTGCTGCTGCCGGTGGCGCTGATGCTGCTGAAAACCTTCGCCGACGTGGTATTGCCGGCCGAACACATCGTGCGCCAGTGGATGGACCTGATCGGCCACCCGATCACCGCCCTGCTCGCCGCCCTGCTGCTGGCCTTCTACACCTTCGGTTCGGCCCGCGGCTTCAACCGCCAGCAGATCATGAAGATGCTCGACCAGAGCCTGGCACCCACCGCCGCCATCGTGCTGATCGTCGGCGCCGGCGGCGGCTTCAAGCAGATGCTGGTGGACACCGGCGTCGGCAACGTGATCGGGCAGATGGCGGTGCAGGCCGAGATCTCGCCGATCCTGCTGGCCTGGCTGGTGGCGGCGGTGATCCGCATCGCCACCGGCTCTGCCACCGTGGCCACCATCACCGGCGCCGGCATCGTCGCCCCGGTGATCGACCTGGTGCCAGGGGTGAACCGTGAGCTGCTGGTGCTGGCCACTGGCGCCGGTTCCTTGATCCTGTCCCACGTCAACGACGCCGGGTTCTGGCTGGTCAAGCAGTACTTCAACATGACCGTGGCCGAGACCTTCAAGACCTGGAGCATGATGGAGACCATCCTTTCAGTGGTCGGCATCATCTTCATCATGTTGCTGTCGATGGTGGTGTGACCGTTGGTCGCCGTCATGGCACCTTGCTGACGGGCCACAGGCCCAAGTGAGACAGAGGCCCTGCGCAGGCAGGGCCGCTTACTCCGTCGCAAAGGAGCCTGCCCCATGAAACACGCCTTCCTCCTCGCCGCCCTGCTCGCCTCGCCACTGGCGCTGGCCGCCGGTACCGGCGCCACCTACCCTGACGATCCGCACAATCCGGCGCCTCAGCCGGGGGTCGACAGTACCCTCAATCCGATCGAGCAGCCCATGCCGCGGGATACCGACCCGCGGATCAAGGGCAATGACCCGGACAGTCCGCCAGCCGAGCAGAACGATGATCGTGATCTGCCGGGGATGGGCGACAGTGGATCGGAGGGGATGGGGCGTGACGGTGGTGGGTCAGGGACTAGCGGGAAACCTTGAGCCCATAGCGTTACTCGATCCCTGTAGGAGCGGCCTTGTGTCGCGAAAGGGCTGCGTAGCAGCCCCAGGATTTCAGCCTGTAGCAGAAATCGCCGGGGCCGCTCTGCGGCCCTTTCCGACCGGTCCGACGCCTCGGCAAGGTGTTCTGGTCAAGTTTTTCCGGACACCGATTACGGTGATCAAGCCGCCTGCTGCTCCATGGCTATTGGCGACAGGTAGTTGTTGTAGCTGTGGAG
>NZ_JBSSDH010000018.1:0-114689 GCF_054060555.1 Pseudomonas sp. TE6283 | reverse complement strand
TTCACCGCTGCCGATCAGATGATCGAAGCACCTCCGATACTACCTGAAACATTCAACCTATTGATTAACAAGAGGTTTTTCGTTTCGACTACGTCAGAAGTGGGGCGCATTATAAGGGGATCTGAAGGCCCGTCAACCGTTAATTTCATTTAAGTGAAATATCGGGGGAAAACACCGCGTCAGGGCTGCCAGCTGCCCATCACAGCCCTAGCACCTATATAAGCAGCCAAAAAACAAAGCGGGGCGGCCTGTCGGCCGCCCCGCTTTCACCCCTGCGCCTTACAGGCTCGGGAACGCAAACTGCGAAGCCTCATGGCTGGCCCGCTGTGGCCAGCGCTGGGTGATCGCCTTGCGACGGGTATAGAAGCGCACACCGTCCGGACCATAGGCATGCAGGTCGCCGAACAGCGAACGCTTCCAGCCACCAAAGCTGTGGTACGCCACCGGCACCGGCAGCGGTACGTTGACACCGACCATGCCCACTTCGATCTCGTCGCAGAACAGCCGCGCCGCTTCACCGTCACGGGTGAAGATGCAGGTTCCGTTACCGTACTCGTGCTCGTTGATCAGCTGCATGGCCTGTTCCAGGCTGTTCACCCGCACCACGCACAGCACCGGGCCGAAGATCTCTTCCTTATAAATACGCATCTCGGGGGTGACCTTGTCGAACAGGGTACCGCCAACGAAATAGCCATCCTCATTACCGGCCACGCGGTAGCCGCGACCATCGACCACCAGCTTGGCGCCAGCGGCGACGCCGTCATCGATGTAGCCCACCACCTTGTCACGCGCGGCGGCGGTCACCAGCGGGCCCATGTCCAGGCCACAGGCAGTGCCGGCACCGATCTTCAGCGCCTTGATCTGCGGCTCCAGCTTGGCGATCAGCGCATCAGCCACCTGGTCGCCGACACACACCGCCACCGAAATGGCCATGCAGCGTTCGCCGCAGGAACCGTAGGCCGCGCCCATCAGCGCGCTGACGGCGTTGTCCAGGTCGGCGTCAGGCATCAGCACCGCATGGTTCTTCGCGCCGCCCAGGGCCTGGACGCGCTTGCCGCGCTTGGTGCCCTCGGCATAAATGTACTCGGCGATCGGGGTCGAACCAACGAAGCTCAGGGCCTTGACCTCCGGCGCCTCGATCAGCGCATCGACCGCTTCCTTGTCGCCATGCACGACGTTGAGGATGCCCTTCGGCAGGCCGGCTTCCAGCAGCAGCTGGGCGATGTACAGGGTCGAGCTCGGATCGCGCTCGGACGGCTTGAGGATGAAGGCGTTGCCGCAGGCGATGGCCAGCGGGTACATCCACAGCGGCACCATGGCCGGGAAGTTGAACGGGGTGATGCCGGCCACGATGCCCAGCGGCTGGAAGTCGGACCAGGCATCGATGTTCGGGCCGACGTTGCGGCTGTACTCACCCTTGAGCAGCTCAGGGGCGGCGCAGGCGAACTCGACGTTCTCGATGCCGCGCTTGAGCTCACCCGCGGCATCTTCCAGGGTCTTGCCGTGCTCCTCGCTGATCATCTGCGAGATCTTCGCCTCGTTCTGCTCCAGCAGCTGCTTGAAGCGGAACATCACCTGGGCACGCTTGGCCGGCGGGGTGTTGCGCCAGGCCGGGAAGGCGGCCTTGGCCGAATCGATGGCCTGCTGGATGGTGGCGCGGCTGGCCAGTTCGACCTTGCGCACGGCCTGGCCGGTGGACGGGTTGAAGACATCGGCGGTGCGCTCGCCCTTGGTGACCAGCTCGCCGTGGATCAAGTGCTGAACAATGCTCATGCAGAACTCCAGATAAAGAAGGTAGAGACAGGCGCGTGGTACTCACGCGCCCGACGTCAAAATCAGAAAAGTCAGTCGACCTTGTTCAGGGCTTCGCCCACCGCGTCGAACAGGCGATCCAGTTCCTGCGGCTGGGTGTTGAAGGTTGGCCCGAACTGCAGGGTGTCGCCACCGAAGCGCACATAGAAGCCGGCTTGCCACAGCTTCATGGCCGCCTCGTACGGACGGACGATGGCATCACCGTCGCGCGCGGCGATCTGGATGGCGCCGGCCAGGCCGTAGTTGCGGATGTCGACGACGTTCTTCGTCCCCTTGATGCCGTGCAGCAGCTTCTCGAAGTGTGGCGCCAACTCGGCGGCAGACTGCACCAGGCTTTCCTTCTGCAGCAGGTCCAGCGCGGCGATACCGGCGGCGCAGGCGACCGGGTGCGCCGAGTAGGTGTAGCCGTGGGGGAATTCCACGGCGTACTCGGGGGTCGGCTGGTTCATGAAGGTCTGATAGATCTCGCTGGTGGCGATCACCGCCCCCATCGGGATGGCGCCGTTGGTGACCTGCTTGGCGATGCACATCAGGTCCGGGGTGACGCCGAAGGCTTCGGCGCCGGTCATCGCGCCCATGCGGCCGAAACCGGTGATCACTTCGTCGAAGATCAGCAGGATGTTGTGCTGGCTGCAGATCTCGCGCAGGCGCTTGAGGTAGCCCTTCGGCGGCGGCAGCACACCGGCGGAACCGGCCAGCGGCTCGACGATCACTGCGGCGATGTTCGAGGCGTCATGCAGCTCGATCAGCTTGAGCATCTCGTCGGCCAGGGCGATGCCGCCCTCTTCCGGCATGCCCTTGCTGAACACGTTGGCCGGCAGCACGGTGTGAGGCAGGTGATCGACGTCCAGCAATTGGCCAAACAGCTTGCGGTTGCCGTTGACGCCACCCAGGCTGGTGCCGGCGATGTTCACGCCGTGGTAACCACGGGCACGCCCGATGATCTTGGTCTTGGTGGCCTGGCCCTTCAGGCGCCAGTAGGCGCGGACCATCTTCAACGCGGTGTCGGCGCACTCGGAGCCGGAGTTGGTGAAGAACACATGGTTCAGGTCGCCCGGCACCAGGTCGACGATCTTCTCGGCCAGCTGGAACGACAGCGGGTGGCCGAACTGGAAGGCCGGCGAATAATCGAGGGTGGCGACCTGACGGGCCACCGCCTCGCTGATCTCCTTGCGGGTATGCCCGGCACCGCAGGTCCACAGGCCCGAGAGGGCGTCGAACACCTTGCGGCCCTTGTCGTCGACCAGGTAGTTGCCTTCGGCCGCCACGATCAGGCGCGGGTCGCGCTGGAAGTTGCGGTTGGCGGTGTACGGCATCCAGTGGGCGTCCAGCTTGAGCTGGCTGGCCAGACCGACCTGGGCGGTTTCGGGCATGTTCATCGGGCGATTCCTCGGAAGACGATTAGGCAACGATGGGTGTTGTTGCAGCTAAATTGTCACGGCGATAAAGTTCGAAAAACCCAGCATTTCTAATCTTCAGTCAGCGGATAACTAAACTAATGAGCCGACGTCCCGATCCCCTCGCCCAAGTCAGCGATTTCGACATCCGCCTGCTGAAAATCTACCGCAGCGTCGTCGAATGCGGCGGTTTCTCGGCGGCGGAGAACGTGCTGGGGATCGGCCGCTCGGCGATCAGCCAGCAGATGAACGACCTCGAGCAACGCCTGGGTCTGCGTCTGTGCCAACGGGGGCGCGCCGGGTTTTCGCTCACCGAGGAAGGCCGC
Organism: Pseudomonas sp. TE6283; assembly: GCF_054060555.1. NCBI lineage: Bacteria > Pseudomonadati > Pseudomonadota > Gammaproteobacteria > Pseudomonadales > Pseudomonadaceae > Pseudomonas > Pseudomonas sp. TE6283. The sequence goes on along the minus strand of NZ_JBSSDH010000018.1, from coordinate 111,154 downwards.
GAGGTCTATCACTCGGCGTTGCAGTTGCTCAGCGCCCTGGAGACCTTTCGCACCGAGGTGAACGGCCTGCACCAGCACCTGCGCGGCGAACTGAACATCGGCCTCACCGACAACCTGGTGACTTTGCCGCACATGCGCATCACCCATGCCCTGGCCGAACTGAAGGACCGCGGCCCGGACGTGCACATCCAGATTCGCATGATCGCGCCAAGCCAGGTCGAACAGGGCGTGCTCGACGGCAGCCTGCATGTCGGCGTGGTGCCGCAGACCAGCCCACTGTCGGGGCTTGAGTACCAGCCGTTGTACAGCGAGCGCTCACTGCTCTACTGCGCGGTCGGCCATCCGCTGTTCTATGCCGATGACCAGCAGATCGACGACGACCGCCTCAATGACCAGGATGCGATCGCCCCAACTTTCCGCCTGCCAGCCGACATCCAGGCCCATTACCAGGCCTTGCGCTGCACCGCCAGTGCCTCGGACCGCGAAGGCATGGCCTTCCTCATCCTCACCGGACGTTACATCGGCTACCTGCCCGACCATTACGCGATGCTCTGGGTGCAGCAGGGGCGCCTGCGTGCGCTCAAACCCGCCCAGCGCTTCTATGACCTGAGCCTGAGCTGGGTGACGCGCAAGGGCCGTCGGCCGAACCTGGTGCTGGAAAGCTTCCTCGAGAGCCTGGCTGCGACACGTTGATACGTATCTCTACCGCTAATGCTTGTCACTTCGGCACAGGCAGGTAATCTGTCGGACATCTGTAACGACCCGCCCGGAATCGTCCATGACCCTAGAAGTCCCTGCGCATCGCTCCCCCGCCTCGGGCAAGCCCGCCGGCCGCATCCGCCAGAAGAACGAGCAGGCCATCATCCAGGCCGCCGAAGACGAATTCGCCCGCCACGGCTACAAGGGCACGAGCATGAACACCATCGCGCTCAAGGCCGGGCTGCCCAAGGCCAACCTGCACTACTACTTCACCAACAAGCTGGGCCTGTACATCGCGGTGCTGAGCAACATCATCGAGCTGTGGGACAGCACCTTCAACGCCCTGAGCGTGGAAGACGACCCGGCCGTGGCGCTCAGCCACTACATCCGCACCAAGATGGAGTTTTCCCGACGCAACCCGCAGGCCTCGCGAATATTCGCCATGGAAGTGATCAGCGGCGGCGAATGCCTGAGCGAGTACTTCAGCGCCGACTACCGCGAATGGTTCCGCGGCCGTGCCGCAGTGTTCCAAGCCTGGATGGACGCCGGCAAGATGGACCGGGTAGACCCTGTGCACCTGATCTTCCTGCTCTGGGGCAGCACCCAGCACTACGCCGACTTCGCCACCCAGATCTGCCAGGTGACCGGCCGCAGCCGGCTGACCAAGCAAGACATGGAAGACGCCAGCAACAACCTTATCCACATCATTCTCAAAGGCTGCGGCATCAGCACGCCCGCCTGACCCGGACTTATGCCTTCTACCCTGCTCGAGCTCTGCGAGTTCCGCGAGGACATCCGCAAGAGCCGCTTCATCACCCTCGCCGGCCCGATCAGTAGCCCGGCCGAGGCCATGGCCTTCATCGAACGCCACAGCGACCTGGCGGCCACCCACAATTGCTGGGCCTGGAAGCTCGGCGGCCAATACCGCAGCAGCGACGACGGCGAGCCCGGCGGCACGGCCGGGCGCCCGATCCTTGCCGCCATCGAGGCCCAGGACTGTGACCAGGTGGTGGTTCTGGTGATCCGCTGGTACGGCGGCATCCAACTGGGCACCGGCGGCCTGGCCCGGGCCTACGGCGGCGGCGCCAACAAATGCCTGCAGCAGGCGCCCAAGCGCTTGCTGGTACAGCGCAGCGAGTTCGCCTGCAGCTGCACCTTCAGCGAACTGGCGCTGGTGAAGTTGCGCCTGGGCGAAGTCGACGGCCTGGTGCTGGACGAGCAGTTCACCGCCAACGGCGTCGACCTGCGCATCGCCCTGGGTGACAGCCACCTCGAGGTGCTGCAGCAGCAGCTCGCCGACCTGAGCCGCGGGCGCATCCTGCTGGAACGGGCCTGAGGGTTGCCCACAACTGCTGTGGGCCTGCCTGTGGATAAGCTTTGGGCACTCCGCTGCAGGCCTTGCTCGGCAAGGCTTGCAGCGTGTTGAGCATATTTTGATCACATTTGTGTGACACCGGCCCAAGTCACTGAAAGCCTATGAGTTATCCCCAGTCATCAGCGCCCGCGTTCCCTGAAACGAGCAGTTTCAGGCCGCCGCGCTTGCACACAATTACTGTGGAGCAGCCTGTGGATAACCCGTGAGCCACCCCGCCAGGCCCCGGCCCCACCGGCCTTTCAGACCATCGATCATTTTTTGACCAGTCGCGACAGGGCGGCCGCCCGCCACCTGGTTTATGCTCGTCACCCAGGCCTTTCCTTGTGGAGGGCAACCGCCACGTTGTCGCGCGACGAGCGAACTTGTGCACAGCACCGCTCGCCGCGCCCTTGATATGGAGTATCGCTATGAACGCCAACAAGACCGCCCTGATCATCGGCGCCTCCCGAGGCCTCGGCCTGGGCTTGGTACAACGCCTGCGCGAAGATGGGTGGAACGTCGTCGCCACCGTGCGCGACCCGCAACAGCCGGGTGCGCTGGGCGAAGTCCCCGGGGTGCGCATCGAGCGCCTGGAGATGAACGACACGGCCCAGCTCGACGGGCTCAAGCAGCGCCTGCAAGGCGAAGTATTCGACCTTGTGTTCGTCAATGCCGGGGTGATGGGCCCGCTGCCGCAGGACCTGGAAAGCGTGCAGGTACAGCAGGTCGGCGAGCTGTTCATGACCAACGCCGTGGCGCCGATCCGTGTGGCCCGTCGCCTGGCCGGCCAGGTGCGCGAAGGCAGCGGCGTGCTGGCGTTCATGAGCTCGATCCTGGGCAGTGTGACCATCCCCGACGGTGGCGAAGTCTGCCTGTACAAGGCCAGCAAGGCCGCGCTCAATTCGATGATCAACAGCTTCGTGGTCGAGCTGCAGCGCCCCGACCTGGCCGTGCTGGCCATGCACCCGGGCTGGGTGAAGACCGACATGGGCGGCGAGAACGCCGAGATCGACGTGCTGACCAGCACCCGTGGCATGCTCGAGCAAGTCAAGGCCCAGAGCGGCAAAGGCGGCCTGCGCTTCATCAACTACAAGGGTGAAGCGCTCATCTGGTAACCCCGGGCGTTGCGGGCCTGGGTGGGCGCATTGCCCGGCCAGGCCCTGTAGAATGGCGGCCAACCGTACCTGATCGAGATTGCACACATGTATGAATGGCTGAACGCCTTGCCCAAGGCGGAACTGCACATGCACCTGGAGGGCTCGCTGGAGCCCGAACTGCTGTTCGCCCTGGCCGAACGCAACAAGATCGCCCTGCCCTGGGCGGACGTCGAGACCCTGCGCAGCGCCTATGCCTTCAACAACCTGCAGGAATTCCTCGACCTCTACTACCAGGGCGCGGATGTCCTGCGCACCGAGCAGGACTTCTACGACCTGACCTGGGCCTACCTGCAGCGCTGCAAGGCGCAGAACGTCATCCACACCGAACCGTTCTTCGACCCGCAGACCCACACCGACCGGGGCATCCCGTTCGAGGTGGTGCTCGATGGCATCAACCGGGCCTTGAAGGATGGTCGCGAGCAGCTGGGCATCAGCAGCGGCCTGATTCTCAGCTTCCTGCGCCACCTGAGTGAAGACGAGGCACAGAAGACCCTGGACCAGGCCCTGCCCTTCCGCGATGCCTTTGTCGCCGTGGGCCTGGACAGCTCGGAAAAAGGCCATCCGCCGAGCAAGTTCCAGCGCGTCTTCGATCGCGCCCGCAGCGAAGGCTTCCTGACCGTGGCCCATGCCGGCGAGGAAGGCCCGCCCGAGTACATCTGGGAAGCCCTCGACCTGCTGAAGATCCAGCGGATCGATCACGGCGTGCGCGCCATCGAGGACGAACGCCTGATGCAGCGCATCATCGACGAGCAGATCCCGCTGACCGTCTGCCCGCTGTCCAACACCAAGCTGTGCGTGTTCGAACACATGGGCCAGCACAACATCCTCGACATGCTCGAGCGTGGGGTGAAGGTTACGGTCAACTCCGATGATCCGGCCTACTTCGGTGGCTACGTCACCGAGAACTTCAACGCCCTGCACCAGCACCTGGGCATGACCCAGGACCAGGCACGCCGCCTGGCGCAGAACAGCCTGGATGCGCGACTGGTCCGCTAGCCGACCTGCCGGGCCGGGAGGCAGGCGATCGCGTTGATCTGCTGCTGGCCGAGCGGTGTGAGCTGCACCGCCCGGCTGCCCTCCTGCTCACGCACCCAACCCGACTGGGTGAACAAGCGGAGCAAGGCCTTGCCCAGGCAACCGCCCAGGTGCGGGCCCTGATCGTTCCATTTACTGCAGTGGCAAATCACGCAGCCGCGCCGGTCACCGGCGGCCATCGCGTCAATGAATACCCCCAGAGCCTCCAGGTGCTCCTTGCCCTCCTGGCTCACCGACAGGTACTGCTCGCTGCCCTCCAGCCAACCGGCCACCTGCAGGCGGTGGAGCAGCGCGGCGGCCACTTCGCCGCCCAGGTGATCACCACACAGGCGTGCCTTGCGCATCGACAGGGGAATCTGCAGTGTCGTGCCCTGCTCTCCAGGTGAGCGCGTCGCCAGTTGCACGCTGGCCAAGGCTTCCACCGCAGTGCCGACCTCCGGCGTGGCCAGGCGAAAGAAGCGCTTGCGCCCTCGCGCCTCGTGCCTGAGCAGCCCGGCACTGGACAACAGCGACAGGTGCGCACAAGCCGACGACGTGCTCAGCCCGGTGAGCACGGCAAGCTCGTCCGCCGCACGCGGGGTGCCATCGATCAACGCCCACAACATGGCGCTGCGCTTGGGATCGGCCATCAGGTTGGCGACCTGACTGATGCTGCGGACTGCGTTCATGAACCTGAAGCTCCCTGATGAATCCCGCCTGCTGGCGAACGCCGCAGATGCCCTGCCTCCGGTGTGGGCAAGCGCGGGATGGTTCGTGTGCCGGATGGTGGTCGCCAGCCCTGGGAAACGCTCACCCTTCGCCGGTCGCCAGGGGGCAGTATAAGCCGCTGGAGGGCGCTCGCCGTGAGGGAGGCATGCCCCAGATGGGTCGGTATTCGCCTTCCCAAAATCGTTCTTAAAGATGCGTCTGTCAGAGTGGCTGACGACTGATTCTGCCCATCCCCCGTACTACCGTGGCTCTAGCGGGAACGCAGCTGAAAGCCGCGCCCCAGGGGACCGATATGTCCGACGGGAAGAGGGAAGATTTCCGCCCTGCAAAACAGAACGTCTCCCAGCGTCAGACCGTCATGACCGTCAGTCTGGGTACTGATCGCGGTCATGGCGCGAGCCGGGGGCAGCGCTACACTAGATCCGCTCCCGCTCACTTGAGGTGGATCGCGATGAAGATTGTCGTCAGTGCGTCGAACCGGAACCCCACCTGCCCCTGGCAGGTCCAGCTCGACCAGCATGTGGTGAGTTTCCGTAGCGAGGCCGAGGCGCGATCGTTCGTTGCCCTGCTGGAGGCGCGTCTCAACGCGCCCCACCCGCTCACGCAGGCCGGCTGGCCTGCAGGCGCCGGGTCAGCATTGCGACACTGACCACCAGCGCGCCGCACAGGCTGATCACCAGCGCCATGGGCACCGCGCTGCCGTCGTGCAGCACCCCGACCAGCGCCGCCGCGCCCGCGGCGACGCTGAACTGCAGGCAGCCCATCAGGGCCGAGGCACTGCCCGCCCGCGTTCCTTGCCCGCTCATGGCGCAGGCCGAAGCGTTGGGGATGATGCAGCCGAGGCTGGCGATGCACACGAACAGCGGCACCAATAATGGCCAGAGCTGTGCCGGGCGCAATGCCGCGACCACCAGCAGCGCCAGCGCCGCCACCAGGTACAACCACACCGCTCGCGCCAGCAGGAACGCCGGGCCGCGCTTGGCCAGCAGCCGCGCATTGACCTGGGCCATCAGGATGAAGCCGGCGGCGTTGGTGCCGAACAGCCAGCCGTAGTGCTCGGGCGGCACGCCATAGAGCTTGATGAACACGAACGGCGAACCGGCGATGTAGGCGAACATCCCAGCGATGGCGATGCCGCCGGTCAGCGCATGGCCGACGAATACCCGGTCGCCGAACAGGCTCAGGTACTGGCGCAGCGCGCCCGACAGCGGCTGGCGCGGTACATGGGCCGGCAGGCTCTCCGGCAGGCCCAGGCCGACGGCCAGCAGGCATGCCGCACTGAACAGGCCCAAGGCCAGGAAGATCGACTGCCAGCCTGCCACGTTGACCAGCACGCCACCGAGCATCGGCGCGAGGATCGGCGCCAGGCCCATCACCAGCATCAGTTGCGAAAACACCTTGGCCGAGGCCACCGCGTCACACTTGTCGCTGACGATCGCCCGCGACAGCACCATGCCGGCGCAGCCACCCAGGGCCTGGACGAACCGCGCCAGGATCAGGCTGTCGAGATTTGGGGCATAGGCGCAGGCCAGTGACGCCACGGTAAACAGGCCGACCCCGAACAGCAGCGGCAGACGCCGGCCGAAACGGTCGGCCACCGGCCCGTAAGCGAGCTGGCCCAGGGACAAGCCGAGGAAATAGGCGGCCAGGGTGGTCTGCACATGCTTTTCGTCGGTGCCGAAGGCATGCGCCATGGCCGGGAAGGCCGGCAGATAAAAGTCGATCGCCAGAGGCCCGAACGCACTGAGGGCGCCGAGAATCAGCAAGGTTCGCAGGTTCATGGAAAATCCATAGCAGGCTAAGCAAGTCCGCTAGTCTACCTGAAAACCTTTGTATTGATTTTGTAGGTGCACCACGGAAACTGTGCACCGTCAGTCAGACCGAGCACCGCTCGCGCGGCGCTCGATCTCATCGGCGCCGCAAGACCATCGCCATGCACACCGCGATAACTCAGGCCATCTCGGCCTGATACCCCTCTTCACGAATCGCCGCCAGGATCTGATCCGCCGCCAGGGCACTTTCCACCCGCACCTGGCGCGCCGCCAGGTCCACTTCCACGCGTGCCGCCGCATCCTGCTCCTGCACCGCCCGGGTCACGCCCTTCACACAATGGCCACAGGTCATGCCTTGTACATTGAACACTTGCATCGAGGTTGCCTCCTTGTGGGTTTTGCCCAGTCTCAGCCTTGCCATCGGGGCAAGGTCAAGTTCCGCAGAAAACGGCCGGGCTGGAAATCCGCGCGCGCCTCGGCCAAGCTGCGCCTTTGATGATTTTGGCAAGCAGGAGATTTTTCATGATCAGGGCAGCATTGGGCCTCGTCGGATTGCTGGGCGCGCTGGCCGTCGTGCCATCGGCCAGCGCCGAGGGCAATTCGGACTACAGCGTGCTGATCATTTCCCGGGAACGCCTGGAGGTGGCCACCAGCTGCGAGATCGGCATCTACCTCAACGACCAGCTGTCCGGCCGCCTGTTCCAGGAGCAGTCAACCTCGTTCAACCTGCCGCCGGGCCCCGTCGATGTGCGCCTGCGCCTGTTGCCCGGGCAGGTGCCCGGCTGCGCGCCCGGCGTCGAGGACCAGCGCAGCACGCGCCTGACCCTGCAGGCGGGCCAGATCAACAAATACCGGATCGCCATGGGGCACAATGGCCTGGTGCTCAAGAGAGCCGGCCTGGGCTATTGACCTTGCCCGCATGGCAAGGTTGATGCTGGAGGCCTGTCCACGGAGGAGAGAGCCATGCCCGCATCCACCACCTTCGACCTGCCGATCGGCGGCATGACCTGCGCCAGCTGCGCAGGTCGGGTCGAACGCGCCCTGCGCAAGGTCACCGGTACCGAACACGTCAGCGTCAACCTCGCCACCGAGCAGGCCCGGGTCCAGGCCCCGGCCGACAGCCTGCCGGCGCTGGTCGACGCGGTGCGCGACGCCGGCTACAGCGTCCCCACCCGTACCCTCGAACTGCAGATCGGCGGCATGACCTGTGCCAGCTGCGCCGGCCGGGTCGAGCGTGCCCTCGGCAAACTGCCGGGGGTCGAGCAGATCAGCGTCAACCTGGCCAGCGAACGCGCCCACCTCGAAGTGCTCGCGGGCGTCGACGACGGCGCGCTGATCGCCGCGGTCGAGAAGGCCGGCTACAGCGCCACCCTGCCGCTGGCCAGCCACGATGACCAGGCACAGGCCCGACGCCGCCTGCGCAACGAACGCCTGGCGGTCGCCGCGGCCCTGCTGCTGGCCCTGCCGCTGGTGCTGCCGATGCTGGTGCAACCGTTCGGCCTGCACTGGATGCTGCCGGCCTGGGCGCAGTTCCTGCTGGCCACCCCGGTGCAGTTCATCCTTGGCGCGCGCTTCTACGTCGCCGCCTGGAAGGCCGTGCGCGCGGGTGCCGGCAACATGGACCTGCTGGTCGCCCTGGGCACCAGCGCCGGCTACGGCCTGAGCCTGTACCAATGGGCCAACGCCCACGCCGGCATGGCGCCGCACCTGTACTTCGAAGCCTCGGCGGTGGTGATCGCCCTGGTGCTGCTGGGCAAGTACCTGGAAAGCCGCGCCAAGCGCCAGACCGCCAGCGCCATCCGGGCACTGGAAGCCCTGCGTCCGGAACGCGCCGTGCGGGTGATCGAGGGGCACGAGGAAGATGTCGCCATCAGCCAGCTGCGCCTGGACGATGTGGTGCTGGTCAAGCCCGGCGAGCGCTTCCCGGTCGATGGCCAGGTGCTCGAAGGCAGCAGCCACGCCGACGAAGCCCTGATCAGCGGTGAAAGCCTGCCGGTGCCCAAGCAGCCCGGCGACGCGGTGACCGGTGGCGCCATCAACGGCGAAGGCCGCTTGCTGGTGAAGACCCTGGCGCTGGGCACCGAGACCGTGCTGGCCCGCATCATCCGCCTGGTCGAGGACGCCCAGGCGGCCAAGGCGCCGATCCAGAAGCTGGTCGACCGGGTCAGCCAGGTGTTCGTCCCCGCCGTGCTGGTGCTGGCCCTGGTGACCTTGGTCGGCTGGTGGCTGGCCGGCGCACCGCTGGAAACCGCGCTGATCAACGCCGTCGCCGTGCTGGTGATCGCCTGCCCCTGCGCCTTGGGCCTGGCCACGCCCGCGGCGATCATGGCCGGCACCGGTGTCGCCGCCCGCCACGGCATCCTGATCAAGGACGCCGAAGCGCTGGAGCGCGCCCATGCGGTCAACCGCGTGGTGTTCGACAAGACCGGCACCCTCACCTCCGGCAGCCCGCGCATCGTCCACCAGCAGGCCAGCAGCGCTGACGATAACCAACTGCTGCGCCTGGCCGGCGCCCTGCAGCGTGGCAGCGAGCACCCCTTGGCCAAGGCGGTGCTCGATGCCTGCGCCGAACGCGATCTTGACGTACCGCAAGTGGCCGACAGCCAGTCCCTCACCGGCCGTGGCATCGCCGGCCAGGTGGAGGGCCGCGAGCTGGCCCTGGGCAACCGCCGCCTGCTCGACGAGAGCCGGCTGGTACCGGGCGAGCTGGCCGCCAGCGCCCAAGCCTGGGAGGCCGAGGGCCGCACCTTGTCCTGGCTGATCGAACTCGGCAGCCAACCCAGCGTGCTGGGCCTGTTCGCCTTCGGCGACAGTCTCAAGCCCGGCGCCGACCAGGCCATCGCCGCCTTGCATGCGCGCCATATCAGCAGCCACCTGCTGACCGGCGACAACCGCGGCAGCGCCAAGGTGGTGGCCGAGGCGCTCGGCATCGACGACGTGCACGCCGAAGTGCTGCCGGCGGACAAGGCCGCCACGGTGGCCGCGCTCAAGCGACAGGGCGTGGTGGCCATGGTCGGCGACGGCATCAACGACGCCCCGGCGCTGGCGGCCGCCGACATCGGCATCGCCATGGGCGGCGGCACCGACGTGGCCATGCAGGCGGCCGGCATCACCCTGATGCGCGGCGATCCGCGCCTGGTACCCGCGGCACTGGAAATCAGCCGCAAGACCTACGCGAAGATCCGCCAGAACTTGTTCTGGGCATTCATCTACAACCTGATCGGCATCCCCCTGGCCGCGCTGGGCTACCTCAATCCGGTGCTGGCCGGCGCCGCCATGGCGTTGTCCAGCGTCAGCGTGGTGAGCAATGCCCTGTGGCTGAAGACCTGGAAACCCACCGCCATCGACCAGGAGGCCCCATGAACATCGGCCAGGCCGCCCGCCGCAGCGGGCTGAGCGCCAAGATGATCCGCTACTACGAGTCCATCGGCCTGCTGCGCCCCGCCACGCGAAGCGAAAGCGGCTACCGGCTGTACCAGCAGGAGGACCTGCACAGCCTGGCGTTCATCAAGCGATCACGTGATCTGGGCTTTTCCCTGGAAGAAGTCGCCAAGCTGCTGACCCTGTGGCAGGACCGCCAGCGCGCCAGCGCCGACGTGAAGGCCCTGGCCATGCAGCATATCGAGGCGCTGAACAAGCGCATCGAGGAGTTGGTGAGCCTGCGCGACACCCTCGGCGAGCTGGTGGCCCACTGCCAGGGCGACGACCGGCCGGACTGTCCGATCCTCAAGGACCTGGCCAATGGCAGCGGGTGCTGTCACTGACCGAAACACCAGCCGCTACTACAGGCGCAGTTCCCCTGGCGTGGCGCCGAACAGCTGGCGAAAGGCGGCGATGTAGGCCGAAGTCGAGTCATACCCGCAGCCCAGCGCAGCCTGGGTGACGCTCTCTCCGGCCTCCAGCAGCGCCAGCGACGACAGCAGGCGCATGCGCTGGCGCCAGTTGCGAAAGCTCAGCCCCGTCTCGCGCTGGAACAGGCGCATCAGGGTCTTTTCCGACACCCCGAGTTGCACCGCCCACTGCTGCAGGGTCTGGGGCCGGTCGGGGGCGGCGATCAAGCCGTTGCACAACGCCAGCAAGCCCGGGTGGCGCGGCAGCGGCAGCGAGAACCCCACCTGCGGCAGGGTGCGCAGCTGGTCCAGCAATACGGCCACCAACCGCGCCTCGGCACTGTCGCCTTCCGGGTAGTTCACCGCGAAGGTGCAGAACTGCTTGATCAGCTCCCGCGCCAGCGGCGTGACCTCCAGCACCCGGCATTCGCCCGGTGCCCAGGGACAGGCGTCGCGGCGCACATACAGGCTACGCATCTCGGCCTGCATCGAGGTCAGCACTTCATGCTCGGTGCCGGCCGGGATCCACACGCCCCACTGCGGCGGGGCGAAGTAGCTGCCGTCACTGGTGTACACGCCAAGCACGCCGCTGATGGCATAGGAGAATTGCACCCAGTCATGCCGGTGACGGGTGGTCCAGGACCCGGCGCCCAGGCTCTCGGCGCGGGCGTAGAGCGGCCTGGGCAGCTGCTCCAGGGCGGGGATGGGACGTGGTCCGGTGATCGACATGCTAAGGCCTGGTGTCTCGGGTCGGACAAGGGTACCAGCCATCGCCGCCTAGCGTTCGACGATCGCCGTTACCCCCTGCCCACCCGCCGCGCAGATCGAGATCAGGCCACGCCCCTTGCCACGCTCGCCCAGCAACTTGGCCATGTTCGCCAGTATCCGCCCTCCCGTCGCCGCGAACGGATGCCCGGCGGCCAGCGAGCTGCCCTTCACATTCAGCTTGGCGCGATCGATCGCCCCCAACGGCCCTTCGAGCCCCAGGCGCGTGCGGCAGTAGTCGGCATCCTCCCAAGCCTTGAGGGTACAAAGCACCTGGGCGGCGAAGGCTTCGTGGATCTCGTAGAAGTCGAAATCCTGCAAGGTCAGGCCATTGCGCGCCAGCAGCCGCGGCACCGCGTACACCGGCGCCATCAGCAGACCCTCCTGGCCATGGACGAAATCGACGGCCGCCGCCTCGCCGTCCACCAGGTAGGCCTGCACCTTCAGGCCCTGCGTCTCGGCCCAGGCCTCGCTGCCGAGCAACACCAGCGAGGCGCCATCGGTCAGCGGCGTGGAATTGCCCGGCGTGAGCGTGCCCAGGCCGCTGCGCTCGAACACCGGCTTGAGCTTGGCCAACTGCTCCAGGGTCAGGTCGGCGCGCAGGTTGTTGTCCCGGGTCAGGCCAAGGTAGGGCGTGAGCAGGTCGTCGTGCCAGCCCTCGCGGTAGGACGCCGCCAGGTGCTGATGGCTGAGCAGGGCCAGTTCGTCCTGCTCCTCGCGGCCGATCTGCCAGGTCTGCGCCATGCGTTCGCAGTGCTCGCCCATCGACAGTCCGGTGCGTGGCTCGCCATTGCGCGGCAACTCGGGCTTGAGCAGGCCCGGGCGCAGTTTCAGGAAGGGCTTGAGACGTTCGCCGAGGGTCTTGCCGCGGTTGACCTGCAGCAGGATCTGCCGCAGCCCTTCGCTCACGGCGATGGGCGCGTCCGAGGTGGTGTCGACGCCCCCGGCGATGCCGCTGTCGATCTGCCCGAGGGCGATCTTGTTGGCCACCAGCAACGCCGCTTCCAGGCCGGTGCCACAGGCCTGCTGGATGTCGTAGGCCGGCGTCTGCGGCGACAGCCTCGAGCCCAGCACGCACTCGCGGGTCAGGTTCATGTCACGCGAATGCTTGAGCACCGCGCCGGCCGCCACTTCGCCCAGGCGCAGGCCGTGCAGCCGGTAACGCTCCACCAGGCCTTCGAGGGCCGCCGTGAGCATCGCCTGGTTGCTGGCCTTGGCGAAGGCGCCGTTGGAGCGGGCGAAGGGAATCCGGTTGCCCCCCAGGATTGCGACCCGGCGAATTGACTGCATGCCTGTATTCCTCCTGAAACAATTTGAGCCTTAAGCCTAGGTTCTTTTCGCGCATTCGAACGACCCTGCCACAAACTTGGTCCACACTTGCATGCTTGCCTTCAGGGAGAACCGTACATGAGCGACCGCTATCTGGGCTTTGCCAACTCCACCCTCGGACGAAAACTGGTCGATGCCCTCGGCCTGCCCCGCCCGGTGCCACTGGAGCGCTGGCAGGCCGGGCGCCTGCGCCCCATCGAGGGCGCGCTGGTACTGGGCGGCGGGCCGCTGGCAGCCCAGGTGGCGGCGATCGCTCCACGCCTGACCGCCGACTGCTACGGCTTCGCCAGCGACGCGCTCGAGGTCCCTGCCTGGGTCGCGGGCCTGGGGCCGAAGCTCAAGGCGGTGGTGTTCGATGCCAGTCACCTGTCCGACAGCGATGACCTCAAGCAGTTGCGCGAATTTTTCCAACCCCTGCTGCGCAGCCTGGCCTCCAGCGCCCACGTGGTGATCCTGGGGCGTGCGCCAGAAGGCGTGGCCGATGCGCAGGCCAGCGTTGCCCAGCGGGCCCTGGAAGGCTTCAGCCGCTCGCTGGCCAAGGAACTGCGCAATGGCGCCACGGCCAACCTGCTGTATGTCGCCGAAGGCGCCGAAAGCCAGCTCGAGGGCGCGCTGCGCTTCTTCCTTTCGCCCAAGAGCGCGTTCGTTTCCGGCCAAGTCCTGCGCCTGGCGCCCTGCGCCGCCCAGGTGCAGGACTGGACCCGGCCGCTGGCCGGCCGCCACGCCCTGGTCACCGGCGCCGCCCGGGGCATCGGCGCGGCGATTGCCGAAACCCTGGCCCGAGACGGCGCCGAGGTGACGCTGCTCGACGTGCCCCAGGCCCAGCGCGACCTTGACGCCCTCGCCGCGCGCCTGGGCGGTCGAGCCCTGGCGCTGGACATCTGCGCCAGCGATGCCGCCGCGCAGTTGCTCGAGGCCCTGCCCCAGGGCCTGGATATCGTCGTGCACAACGCCGGCATCACCCGCGACAAGACCCTCGCCAACATGACCCCGGAGTACTGGGACGCGGTGCTGGCCGTCAACCTCAAGGCGCCCCAGGTGCTGACCGAGGCACTGTTCGAGGGCGGCAAGCTGCACGCGGGTGCGCGCATCACCCTCCTCGCCTCGGTCAGCGGCATCGCCGGCAACCGCGGCCAGTCCAACTATGCGGCCAGCAAGGCCGGGCTGATCGGCTTCGCCCAGGCCTGGGCGCCACGCCTGGCCGATCAGGGCGCCAGCATCAACGCGGTGGCGCCGGGCTTCATCGAGACGCACATGACCGCGGCCATGCCCATGGGCCTGCGCGAGGCCGGCCGACGCCTGAGTTCGCTGGGCCAGGGCGGCTTGCCGCAGGACGTCGCCGAAGCCATCGCCTGGCTCAGCCAGCCGGGCTCGGGCACGGTCAATGGCCAGGCCCTGCGGGTCTGTGGCCAGGCCTTGATGGGAGCCTGACCATGACCCGACCCTGGCACGACCTGCACAACCCCGACTCACGACCGAGCCTGTACATGCGCGCCCTCGGCAAACGCAAGATCCGTGGCAGCCAGTTGCCGGAGCAGGGACTGCGCTGCTTCCTGCGGGTCGATCCCGCCAACCTGGCGGCCTACCGCCGGCTCTGCCACTTCGCCGACGATGGCCGTCTGCCAGGCACCTACCCGCACATCATGGCCTTCAGCCTGCAGCTGCAATTGCTCACCGCCGAAGACTTTCCCTTCCCGCTGCTGGGGCTGGTGCACCTGCACAACAGCCTGCAGGTCCTGCGCCCCCTGGGCGGCATCGACGGGCTGCGCTTCGCGGTGTATGCCGACAACCTGCAGCCCCATGAAAAAGGCGGCACCTTCGACCTGGTGACCGAGGCCGAGGACGGCCTCGGCCTGCTCTGGCGCGAAACCAGCCGCATGCTGGTGCGCGGCCTCAAGCTCGACGCACCGGCCGCGGAACTCGCCGAGACAACGCCCGCCCCGTTGCCCGAAGCCACCCGCTGGTATGCCGACGGCGATATCGGCCGGCGCTACGCCAGGGTCTGCGGCGACTACAACCCGATCCACCTGAGCAGCCTCACGGCACGCCTGTTCGGCTTCCCCAGGGCCATTGCCCACGGCATGTGGAGCAAGGCCATGGCGCTGGCGGCCTTGCAGGGACACCTGCCCAAGGCCGGGTATGCCTTCGCGGTGGACTTTCACAAACCGGTGCGCCTGCCTTCGGAGGTGATACTGAGCGCCAGCCAGGCGGGGCCGAGCGGCGAGCTGCGCCTGGATGGCCACGGCGGGCTGCTGCACATGCTCGGCAGTTGGCGCACGCTCTGATCGGGCTTGCTTTGCAAGGCACCTCGCCGGAAGCTATGCGCCACGAGGAGACCCCGATGAACCTGCAAGAACTGACCGAACGCCTGCACCGCATCCGCGACACCAACGACTGGCGGGTATTCCACAGCCCGAAGAACCTGGCCATGGCCGCCAGCGTCGAAATGGCCGAGTTGGTGGAGATCTTCCAGTGGCTGACCGAGGACGAGTCCCGCCGGCTGCCCGCCGACAAGCTCGCCCACGCCGGCCAGGAAGTCGGCGATATCGTCCTTTACCTGTTACTGCTGTGCAGTGAGCTGGGACTGGACATGGACGAAGTGGTGCGGGCCAAGCTCGCCGACAGCGAGAGGCGCTTCGGCAAATGAACGACCGTCATTTCGATGAGCTGGCCAGCCGCTTCGCCGAGAAGATCTACGGCGGCGCCAAGGGCGCCATTCGCCTGGCGGTGCTCCAGGCCGACCTGGCCGAGGCCCTGCCCGACCGCCCCCTGCGGGTGCTCGATATCGGCGCGGGCCTCGGTCACATGGCCCTGTGGCTGACCCAGCGCGGCCACCAGGTGACCCTTGCCGAACCCGCCGCGCCGATGCTCGACGGCGCCCGAGCGCGCTTCGCCGAGGCCGGCCAGCAGGCGACCTTCATCCAGGCGCCGTGGCAGGACCTGCTCGGCCAGCTCACCGAACCCTACGACCTGGTGCTGTGCCACGCCGTGCTCGAATGGCTGGCCGAGCCCGAGAGCATCCTGCCGGTGCTGCACCAGTTGACCGCGCCGGGTGGCTGGCTGTCGCTGGCCTTCTACAACCGCGACGCGCTGGTCTACCGCAACCTGCTCAAGGGCCATTTCCGCAAGTTGCGGCACAATCGGCTGGCCGGCGAAAAGCAGAGCCTCACGCCTCAGAAACCACTTGATCCACGCGAGCTCAAGGCGCAACTTGAAGCTCTGTGGCAGGTCGAAAGCGAGAGCGGCGTACGGGTGTTCCACGACTACATGCCCAAGGAGTTCCAGGACAAGGCCGAGCTGATCGACCTGCTGGAGATGGAACTGGCGCACCGCCGCCACCCCAGCTTCGCCGGCCTGGGCCGCTACCTGCACTGGATGTGCCGCCCCCACTGACCCGCTCGCCAGGAGGATCCATGCCGTATCGTCTGCTCTGCCTGGCCCTGCTCCCCCTCGCCCTGGCCGCCTGCCAGGGCAGCAACCCCTATGTCGCCAGCGGCAAGCCGCTGCCGCCGGCGCCGCCCCAGGCCGCCAGTACCTTCGATGCCAGCGCCTACCCCGCGCCGACACGCGACTACGGCCGTTACCGCAGCTGGAGCTGGCGCAACAACCAGCCACCCGGGGGCCTGGCCAACGCGACGCCGGGCCAGCTGGCCGACGCGGTGAGCGGTGCCCTCGACCAGCACGGCCTGCGCCCGGCACGCAATGCGCCCGCCGACCTGCTGGTGAGCGCCGACGTGCGTCTGGAGCGGCGCCTGCGCCAGGTGCGCGACTACGACTACGATCCCTACTACGGCCCCTACCCTTACGGCGGCGTCGGCTACGGCGGCTATCGCAATGGCTATGGCGGCTACGCCAGCGTGCCGATCGTGCGCACCTACGAAGTCGAGGTGATGGTGGTGCGCATCGACCTGTTCGATGCCCGCAACGGCCAGCCGGTGTGGAGCGCCAGCGCCGAAAGCGGCAGCGACAAGGACTCGCCGCGTGAGCGCGAAAGCGCCCTGCGTGAGTCGGTGACCAAGGCGATGAGCGGCTATCCTCCCAGCTAACGTTCAACGGAGAACCACCATGTTGCGCCGTCTCGTTCTACTGTCCTTCGCCCTGCTGCTGGCCGCCTGTTCGAGCAACAACGTGCAGCACGATTTCGATGCCAGCCGCGACTTCGCCGCCTATCGCAGCTGGGCCTGGCAGGAACCGGGCCTGCAATATCGCCCGGACGATCCGCGGATCAAGAGCGACCTGACCGAGCAACGCATTCGCCAGGCGGTCGCCGACCAGCTCGACCAGCGCGGCCTGCGCCCGGTCCAGGGCAATGCCCGGGCGGATGTGAAGGTGCGCGCCTACCTGATCGTCGAGGACCGCCAGCAGCAGATCACCACCAACTACGGCGGCGCCTGGGGTGGCTACTGGGGCGGTTACTGGGGCGGGCCGATGTACAACGAGACGCGCAGCGTCGACTACAAGGTGGCGACCATCCAGGTCGACCTGTTCGACGGCCGTGACGGCAAGCTGGTATGGCGCGGCAGCGCCGAGCAGATCATGAACAACTACCCGCCCAGCCCGCAGGAGCGTAATGCTGCGATCCAGAAGACCGTGACCCAGGTGCTGAGCAACTATCCGCCGCACTGAAGCCTGCGCGCCGCTCCCACAGAGATCGCGTGCAGCAGACAAGGCAACTTGCCATCACCTTGACTACACTCCTTGCACCGCCGCCGCGCTGCCGGGCCACAGGCCGGCAAAGGAGTGCCCGTGGTTCCCCGTTCCGCTGTGCGCCAACGCGGCGCGATCGGCCTGATGGCCGCGCTGACCATGGGCCTGGCCCTGGTGTTCATGCTCCTGACCGTCGACAGCGGCCGCCTCTACCTCGAACAACGCAAGCTGCAGCGCATCGCCGACATGGCCGCCCTGGAAGCCGCCGAGCACGGCGGCGTCTGCAGCGGCAGCGGCCCGCTGGCCTCCACCCTGGCCCGCACTGCGGCCACCCGCAACGGCCACTCGCCTCTCAACCCACTGATTGCCA
The DNA here is from genome assembly GCF_054060555.1 of Pseudomonas sp. TE6283. NCBI lineage: Bacteria > Pseudomonadati > Pseudomonadota > Gammaproteobacteria > Pseudomonadales > Pseudomonadaceae > Pseudomonas > Pseudomonas sp. TE6283. Next base: position 93,488 of record NZ_JBSSDH010000018.1, on the reverse strand, counting down.
GCTGCGGCTACCTGCGCACCGGCATCGACAACCTGCGCACGTTCACCGCCGACAACGTGCGTCACGAGGCGATCAAGGTCGAGGTCAGCAACGAGGTGGTCACCAGCGTCGCCGGCGGGGTGTACGCGCTGGTCCAGGGTGGCGCCATCGCCCGCACCACCACCCTGCGTGCCAGCGCGGTGGCAGCCACCCCCGGGACGCCCCAGGCGCGGCTGAGCATCCGCACTACCCTGGCCACCGTCAACTCGACCCAGGGCTCGGTGCTCAACGCCCTGCTCAAGGCCCTGGGCGGCTCGGCGCAGCTCGATGTGCTGGGCTGGCAGGGCATCGCCAACACCCAGCTAAACCTGCTGAAGTACCTCGACCAACTGGCGGTGGACCTGCACCTGGATATTGGCGACTACCAGCAATTGCTCAACGCCGACACCAGCGCCACCGTCCTGTTGCAGGCCGCGGTCAAGGTGTTGCAGCAAAGCGGCGCCGCCGTCGACGTGATCACCAACCTGGGCAAGCTGGCGGCGGACCTGCCGGTGGGCGGCCTGCAACTGGGCGAGCTGCTCGACCTGCAGAACGGCACGGCCCAGGCTGGCCTGGACGCCAGCATCCAGCTGCTGCAACTTGTGCAAGGGGTGATCCAGTTGGCAGCCAGCGAGAACGCCGTCAACGCCGACCTGCCGATCAATGTGCTCGGGCTGGTCAATGGCCGCGTGCAACTGCGGGTGATCGAGCCCCCGCAGATCTCGGCGGTGGGTGACCCGCGCACGGACGAGTTGCGCGTTCATACCGCCCAGATCCGCGCCCTGGTCTCCCTCGACCTGCCCCTGCTGAGCGGCATCGCCGGGCTGCTCAATGCGGTGCTGGACCTCGCGGCCCCCTTGACCAACGTGCTCAACAACCTGCTCAGCCTGAACCTGCTGGGTACCGTGCAATCGTTGACCTGCGCCCTGGGCATTCCGTGCAAGGTCAGCGACATCAAGCTGCTGGACGGCCAGGTGCATATCGATATCGGCATCGAAGTGGCCGAAGGCAGCAGCCGCCTGCGCCCGGCACCGCCAGACAACTACACCTGCACCCCGAAGAGCCTGACCACCCTCACCCAGCGCTCGGCGGCGAAAATCGCCATCGGCAGGTTCGATTCCCCGGCGGACTTCCTCAGCAACGGCACCACCGTGGTCAAGGCCCTGCCGGTCATCGATATCGGCACCAATGTCTGCAGCCGCCTGCTGATCCTGCCGCCCTCCTGCGGTACACGGGTGCCCTATGCCGGCGGCGGCATTGGCCTGCGGGTGGACAGCAAGCTGCTGGGCAGTGGTCCGGTGGAAAAAACGCTGCTGTTCAGCGGCGCCCACGCCCCGACCGAAATCGGCCAGGAACCTGCCTACCTACCCATGGACAGCGACCAGGCCCAGGTGGTGGCGAGCCTGTCCGACACCTTGGCAGGCATCCACCTGGAAGCCTACAGGCCCACCGGCAATGGCGGCCTCGGCCAGGTGCTGGTACTCACCGCCGGGCTGCTGGACGGGGTGAAGAACATCCTCGAGCCGGTCATCAAGAACCTGCTCAGCCCCCTGCTCGATCCCCTGGTCAACGGCTTGCTCAAGGTGCTGGGCATCGACCTGCTCGATGCCCAGGTCGGCACCAACCTCAGTTGCGCCAGCGGCCACGCTCAACTGGTGCTGTGAAGGGGCAACTCGACCCGCAAGCACGCGCCCTCGACGCCGTTGTCCACGCTCAGGCGGCCGCCCATCTGGCTGACGATGCCATGGCTGACCGACAGCCCCAGCCCGGTGCCGACCCCGGCCGGCTTGGTGGTGAAGAAGGGTTCGAAGATCCGCTCGTGCAGTTGCGGATCGATCCCGCCGGCATTGTCCTCCACCAGCAGCCACAGGCACCCGCCATGCAGCGCCTGGCGTACCCGGATCCACGGCTGCGCCACCTGCTTTTCCAGCAAGGCGTCACGGGCATTGACCATCAGGTTGATCAGCACCTGTTCCAGCTGGTCCTGATGCCCGAGCACCTGGGCCAAGGCCTCGGGCGGTTCCAGGCGCAGTGCCACGCCCTTGCCGCGCAGGCCTTCCTCAAGCAACGCCTGGGCGCCTTCCACCGCGGCCCAGGCGGCGAAGCGCTCGCGCTCGACCGCCGAACGCCGGCCATACACCCGCATATGATCGACAAGGCGGGCGGCGCGCTCTATCTGGGCCTCGATACGGCGCAGCTTGTCTTCCAGATAGACAGGATCGGCAGCGCCGTTCTCCAGACGCTTGAGGGTGTTGGCCACCGCCATGCGCATCACGTTGAGCGGCTGGTTGATCTCGTGCAACAAACCGGTGGCCAGCTCGCCCAGGGTCGCCATCTTCGCGCCCTGCAGCAGTTGCTGCTGGCTGCGCCGCACTTCGGTGTTGTCACGGCCCACGGCCTGGACCTCCAGCAGGTTGCCCTCGGCGTCGAACAATCCACGGTCGGCCCAGACCCACCAGGCATGCTCGCGGTCGGGCAGTTGCAGGCAGATCTCCGCGCTGCTCACCGGCTGCTCCGGCGTCAATGCCCGCAGGCGCAGGAGGAAGGCCTCGCGCTGGCCGGCGGATAACCACTGCCCGAGGTCCGCGCCCTGCAACTGCTCGGGTGTGCAGCCCAGGTAGTCGGCCAGGGGCCGGTTGCCGAACAGCACGGTCAGGTCCGGGCGATAACGGCAGATCATCGCCGGCGAGTCTTCCACCAGCACGCGGTAGCGCTCCTCGCTCTGGCGCATGCGCTCGGCAGCTTCCGTGGCCTCGCTGACGTCCAGCCACAGGCCGACCACCTCCAGCGGCTGGCCGAGGTCATCGCGCAGCAGGCGGGCCTCGTCGAGCATCCAGTGATAGCCGCCAAGGTGATCGCGCAGGCGATAGCGGCAACGTACCTGGCCATCGCGCAACAGGCCGCGGGTGCGCTCCAGCCACAGCGGGCGGTCGTCCGGGTGCACCGCCAGGCCCGGCTGGCGCGCCAGTTCACTATCGGCCGCCCAGCCGAGCAACGGCGCCAGGCTGGCGCTGTAGAAGTCGCTGTGCAGCGCGCCTTCGGCATAGCGCTGCACGTAGATCACCGCGGGCGAGCGGGCGATGAGATTCTCCAGCCGCGCACGGGCCGCGCCGGCCTGCTGCTCCTGGGCCTTGAGGGCGCTGATATCGAGCAGGAAGCCGCGCAGTTGGCCGGCCTGGCCCTGGCCGGCCCAATGGAACCAGCGCGGCGGCGCCAGGGGATCGTGACCCGGCAGGCGCACGCTGAGGCTCAGCGCCTGCCCGTCACGGGCCTGGTCCAGGGCCAGTTGCGCCGGCTCGCGGTCCGCCGGGTGCAGGCGGGCGAGCCATTGGCCAAGGCTGACCCGATTCGCCAGCCCGAGGGTCGCGGCCAGGGCCGGGTCCAACTGCAGCTCGCCGTGCGCCGGCCACTCCCACCATCCCGCGCCCAGTTGGCGCTGCAGGTCATCGAGGTGATGGGCCTGGTGCTGCAGTTGCTGGCGGCGATGGCGCACCAGCAGCGGCTCGGTCAAGGTCCGTACGAGCGCCAGGGCCATGTCGACCGCAGGCGCCTGCCGCGCCCCGGCGCACAGCACCCAGGCCTCGGCCTCCAGGCCCTGACGATAGGGCACCAGGAACAACGACGCAGCACCGCACAGGGCAAGCAGCTCGGGGTCGTCATCGACCTCGACCAGGGTATGGGCCGGCCAGCGGTCCAGGCGCTCGCGCAGCCTGCGATCGTCGGGCCAGGGCCAGGTCTCGTCGCTGCTGGCGTAGTGGCGCCAGCCTCCTGGTTCGCGCAGCATCAGCCGCAACGCGGCCGCCTGCCAGTGCTCGGCCAGGCTGTGCAACTGTTCGCAGGCCGTCTGTAGCAGGCGCTCGCTGCCACATTCGCGCAGGGCGTGGCCGATCTCGCCGAGCAAGGGGCGCTGGCGGTCCCAGCGCTGCTCGCGCAGCAGGTCACCGATGTCGAAAAGCTGCAGCATCCAGCCCTGTTCGTGGCGCTGCAGCCAGCCACGGGTGTGCAGCGCATGGCCCATGACGGTGTGAAAGTCCAGGTCCAGGGGCTGGCCCTGCCAGTCGGCGGGTTGCCCTTCGAGCACCAGCCAGCTGTGACGCTCCAGATAATCGTGCACCCGCGCGCCCGCCTGAGCGGGAAGTGCCAGCAGGCTGCGCAGCGGACCGGCCAGGCGCAGTACCCGCGCCTGGTCGTCGAGCCACAGTTGCAGGCCGATGGCCGGCGTCACCTCGGGCGCCTGGACCGGGACCGGCACGGCGAACCAACGATCGAACAGGCCACCACTCACAGTTGCAGGCTCGCCTGGGCCTGCAGCCGCGCGGGCAGCTTCGGTACGTCACCGACCACCGGCAGCACCAGGGTCGGCAGCACCCGCGTCAGGCGCGAGCGCGGGTAGTCGATCACCACCGTGAGCACCTTGTCCACGCCGACGGTGACCCGGGTGTCGGTGAGCACGTTGAATCCCAGCGCGCTGGGCATCCACGCCAACTGCTGGCTGATCACCTGGCGGGCCAGCCCCTGCACGTCCAGCTCGTAGGTCTGGCTGGCTGGGTCCACGGCCACGCAGCGACGCACCGCCTCGCTGCTGGCCTGGTTGAACGACTGCAGCATCAGCATCGGCAAGGCGTAGCTGACCAGCCCGTAGAACACCGCGAAAAACACCATGAATACGGCGACAAACTCGATGGCTGCCGCGCCTTTTTGCTGTCCCGCCGGGCTTGCTTTCATGATCGCGTCTACCCTGACTGTGAGACCTGTCTGAAAGCATAGAACCGTTCAACGAATAGGGATGGCAATTTGCCAATGCAAAGCATTGTTCTCCTGATGTGGCTTGCCTTGTGCACCGAACAAGATGTCCGTGAACGGCAAATCTCCAACGCCCTGACCCTCGGGGTCGCGGCGTGCGCCCTGGCCTGGCTGTTCGCCACCGGGCGCAGCTGGATCGGCGCCGACGCAAGCGAAGCCGGCTGGGCCCTGGCCATCGTCATGCTGCTCACCCTGCCCGGCTACATGCTCGGCCGCTTCGGCGCCGGCGACGTCAAGCTGATGGGCGCCCTGGCCCTGGCCACCAGCCCGCAATACGTGCTCGGCACCTTCATCGGCGCCGGGGTCACCGTGCTCGCCTGGATGTTCGGCCGGCGGCGTCTGTGGACCCTGCTCAATCCCAAGGTGAAAAAGCGCCTGCAGGCGCTGGCCGAACAGGTCGGCGACAAGCAGCCCTTTGCCCCGTATGTGCTGGCCGGCTTCCTGTTGACGGCCGTCTGGATCCAATAACCGGCCGCTGGGTCGCTTCCATGAGCTAGATGCATGTACATAATTGCAAAGTGCGACTACTTTTCTACCTGCCAGAGCCTCTGGCCCGGGAGCAGAGCCGATACAACAGGGAGTTGATCGTGAACAAGTCCGTCAGTGAGGTGAAAGTGCTGGTAGTCGACGACCAGCCAGTGATCGTCGAAGAGTTGTGCGAATTTCTCGAAAGCGAGGGCTACCGTTGCGTCCCCGCCCATTCCACCGGCCAGGCCATCGACTGCTTCAAGGCCGACGAGACCATCGGCCTGATCCTGTGCGACCTGCACATGCCCGAGCGCGATGGCATCGAGCTGGTCCGCACCCTCAAGCAAAACGCAGGGCCGCAGCGCATGTTCGAGGCGATCATGCTGACCGGCCGCGCCGACAAGCAGGACGTGATCCGCGCCCTGCGCGAGGGCTTCGCCGACTACTACCAGAAGCCCATGGACCTCGACGAACTGCTCGAAGGCGTGCGCCGCCAGGAAGCGGCGCTGCTCGAACGGCGCCGCAACTTCCGCGAGCTGGGCAGCCTCAACCAGCGTCTGCAGGAGTTGGCCGAGTCCATCGATGATCTCTACCAGGACCTGGAAAAAGCCCGTGGCCAGGGCACCCACCGTCGCGCCAGCGATGCCGAGGACGGCGAGGCGGAGCTGCCCGCCGCCTTCGAGAAGCTGTCACCGCGCCAGCTTGAAGTGGCCCGGCTGGTAAGCAAGGGCAAGACCAACTACCAGATCGCCTGCGAGCTGGGCATCACCGAGAACACGGTGAAGCTGTACGTGTCGCAGGTGCTGCGCCTGACCCACATGCACAACCGCACGCAGCTGGCGCTGGCGTTGACCCCGCGTTCATCGCCGGTGCATCAGCGGTTTACCACGCACTGACCTTGTGAATACCGCTCCTACACGATCGTGCCACAGCTTCAAGTGCTCAATTGTTCGACGAACTGATCTTGGTCCAGCGGTAGAAATCCGGAATCGCGTACTTGTAGCTGTCCAGCCAACGCTGCATGGCCTGGTCGCGCTCCTTGTCGGTCTGTTCCTGGCGCACGCTGGAGGCCTGGCGATTGCTCGCCTGTACCTGCAGCAGCGCCTCGGTGGCGGTCTGTGGGCGCGGCTGGCGCACAGGTTGTTCGGCCTGCGCCAGCAGCGGTGCGGCCAGGCAGGCCAGGACAATCCAGGGCTTGAACATGATCACCTCCCGATCAGTTGATGGCCGCGGCCGAAGACTCGGTCGCCGCCAGTGGGCCGCGCCCGTTGGACCTGATGCGCTGGGCCCGGGCCTGGGCCTCGGCGAATTGCTCGGGCTTCAGGCGCAGGCGATTGACCAAATCTTCCGCCTGCCGCCAGTTGTCCTGCACCAGCGACAGGGTCACCAGGTTCACCGCGGGCAGCGGGTTGTCGTCCTTGAGCTCGATGGCGGTGAGGAACTCGAAGCGCGCCTGTTCGTGGTTGCCCAGGTTCATCTGCACCACACCCAGGTCGTTGCGCACCTTCTCGTCGGTCGGCGCCAGGCGTACCGCCCGCTGCAGGTTGCGCAGGGCCTGGACGTCATCGCCACGGGCCGAAGCCAGTTGGCCCAGGCCGTGCTCGCCCTCGGCGGCCAGGCAGCCGCCGAGCAGGCTGCGGTAGAGCGGCTCGGCCTCGCCGCGCCCGAGCTGGCGCAGTACCTTGGCCTTGCGCAGGCGGACCTGGTCGAGGGTGTCAGGCAGCTGTTCCAGGTGGGCCAGGCCCGCGTGCGGGCGGCCTTCGCTGATCATCTGGTCGGCCATGTCCAGGCTCAGTTGCTGGTCGGCATCGGGCTTGCCACAGGTGCCACCGCCGAGCAGACGGGCCAGGCCCTCGGGGGGCTGGCCGGCGCAGCCGGTGAGCAGCAACAGGCCGATGAACGTCAGGATCGCTTTCATATCCATTTATCCCCTCATGATCCCAAGGCCCGCGCCAGCGCGGAAAAACCTGGCCCGGCCAGGACGATCAGCAACGCCGGGAACAGGAACACCATCATCACCGCCGACATCTTCGCCGACATCTTCGACACCCGTTCCTGCAGGCCGGTCAGGCGCCGGTCGTCAAGCAACTCCTTGAGCGCCAGCAGCGACTTCATCGAGCCACTGCCCTGCACCAGCAGTTGCTGGAGAATGACGCAGGTGTCGATCAACTCGTCCACCGCCAGCAGGCGCGCGGTCTTTTCCAGCTCCGGGCCCAGGGCCAGGCCGGAGTCGACTCGCTGCAGGACCAGGCGCAATTCGTCACTGATGTTCGGTACCAGGCTGCGGCCTTCATGGGCCAGCACCCGCAGGGCCTGCTCCACCGCCAGCCCGGTTTCAAAGAGGATGCGCAGCAGCGGGATCAGCAGGCTCACCTCTTGGGCGATCTGCCGCTGGCGCCGCGCCGCCGCCAACACCAGCAGGCGCTTGGGCAGCAGGTAGCCCCCGCCCATCGCGCAGAGCACCAGCACGCCCCAGTGCCCGCGGTTTTCCCCGGGCAAGCCATGGGCCAGCAGCAGCGCCACACCCACCGCCAGCAGCGGCAAGCCCAACTGCACGGCGGCGAACAGCGCCCGTTGCCGGCTGCGCCGCCAGCCCAGGCGATCAAGCAGCGCCTGGGTCTCGCCATCCAGCCGTTGCAGGCGCCGTCCCAGCGGGCTGCTGCCCAGCCACTGCAGCCAGTCGCCGAGCCGCTCGTCACGGACCAGCCGTCCCTGCAGGCGTCGCGCCACCCGCTGCCGGGCCCGCCATTGCTGGCCGGCCTGCAAGGCCAGCAGCACGAACGCGGCGAACAGGAACAGCGCACAGAGCAACAAGGCCATGCTTACAGGCTCCTCATCATGCGCCATAGCACCAGGCAGCCGACGGCCTGCAGGGCGAAGGCGAACAGCAGCATCAGTTGCCCACTGCGGTCGTGCCACATGGCCAACAGATAGGTGGGATTGGCGAACAGGAAGTAGCCAACCATGGCCAACGGCAGCGCGCCGAGGATCCACGCGGTAATGCGCGTTTCGCCGGTCATGGCGCGCAGTTGCCGGTCGCCCTGCTCATGCTCGCGGATCAGCTTGATCAGGTTCTCCATCAGCTCGCTGGCATTGCCGCCGTGACGCTGGTTGATGCGCAGCCCGAGGGCGAACATGCGCAGTTCGGCCTGGCCATAGAGTTCGGCGAATTCATTGACCGCATCCTCCAGCGGCACACCCAGCTGCACGTTGCGCCGTACCCTCAGCATCGCCGAGCGCAGCGGCTCGCGAGTACTGTCGACGCCGCCGAGCACCGCCTCGTTCAGGGTGCGACCGGCCTTGAGGCTGCGCACGCTGTAGTCGAGCAGGCCAGGCAGTTGCTGGACGATCTGCTGCAGGCGCCGCCGGCAGCGCCAGGCCAGGAAGAAATGGCCGAGCAGCGGCAGGCCGAACAGCACCATCGACGCCACCACCCAGCCCGCCACCAGGCCGGCGAGCACGGTCAGCGCCAACCAGGCGAACAGCCACGGCCTGGGGGAAAATTCGGCATGGGCCAGGCCCGCCCGCTGCAGCAACGGGTCGAGCCAGTCGCGCCGGGCATTGCCGCTGCGCACGGCGCGGTAGGCCCGGCCCAGGCGTTCGAGGATGCGCTCCTCGCCACGCTTGTACAGGCCCAGGCGCAACAGCAGCAGCGCCATGCCCAGGCACAAGGGCGACAGCGCCAGCAGCAGCGGGCCCATCACAGCACGCCCTCGTGGCGCAGCTTGTTTCCCGCGGGGTTCGGCGCCTCGCGCAAGAAACCGTCGCCGCTGCGCCGGTCGAGGCGGAACAGGGTGTTCGTCACATACACATCATCGCGCACGCCGACCACTTCCAGCACCTCGCTGACGCAGCGCCGGCCATCGGCCAGGCGGGTCAGCTGGATCACCACGTCCAGCGCCGCGCAGATCATCTGCCGCAGTGTCTTCTCGGCCACCTGCCGCCCCGTCAGGCCGACCAGCGTCTCCAGGCGCAGCAGCGCGTCCTGGGCGGTATTGGCGTGCACCGTGCTCATCGAACCGTCGTGACCGGTGTTCATCGCGGTCATCACATCGAGCACCTCGGCGCCGCGGATCTCGCCGAGGATGATGCGGTCGGGGCGCATGCGCAGGGCGTTGCGGATCAGCTCGCTGGCCTTGATCTCGCCATGGCCCTCGGCATTTGGCGGGCGGGTCTCCAGGCGTACCACATGCGGGTGATGCAGTTGCAGCTCGGCCACGTCCTCGATGGTCACCAGGCGCTCCTGGGGCGCGATCATCTGGCTGAGGATGTTGAGCAACGTGGTCTTGCCGGTGCCGGTGCCGCCGCTGACCAGGATGTTGCAGCGCCGGCCCACGGCGCGTTCGAGGAAGTCGTAGATCGGCTGGTCGATGGCCCGGGTGGCCAGCAGGTCGGCGCTCTTGAGCATGTCCTGGCGGAACTTGCGGATCGACAGGCATGGCCCGTCCAGGGCCACCGGCGGGATGATCGCGTTGACCCGGCTGCCGTCGGGCATGCGCGCGTCGACCATCGGCGACGACTCGTCCAGGCGCCGCCCGAGGGGCGCAAGGATGCGCTGCATCACCCGCTCGACATGATGCGCGTCGATGAAGCGCAAGTCGGTTTGTTGCAACAGCCCCGCCCGCTCGACAAACACCCGGTACGGGCCGTTGACCAGGATCTCGGTGACGCTCGGATCGCGCAGCAGCACCTCCAGCGGGCCGTAGCCGGTCAGCTCGTCGACGATCTCCTCGGCCAGGCGCTCCATCTCGTAGCGCGACAGGGCCAGGCGCAGGCGCGCCACATAGTCGCCCACCTGTTCCAGGACGAACTGCGCCAGCACCGGTCGCGCCCCTTCGAGCAGGTTGCGGCCGCTGTCCTCGATGGCGTCGATGACGTGCCGGTGCAGGGCGCGCTTGAGCACCTGCGGATCGCTGGCCGCATGGCGCGGCCCGCCAAAGGGTTCTTCGTTGCTCATCGGTTGCCCCACAGCCGGTTGAGCCAGCCCTGGCCTGCCGGCGCCAGGTTTTCCGAGCGCTGCGCCAGGCGCTCGCCCAGGCCGCGCAGGGCCTGGGTCAGGCCTTCGCGCGGAGCCAGCTCGAACAGGCTCAAGCCCTGGTTCTTGGCGTTCAGGCGCACCTCCGGGCTGTAGGGCATGACCTTGAGCAAGGCCAGCCCGTAGCGTTTGGCCAGGGCGTCGGCATCCGGCGCCACATGGCGCAGGTAGCGGTCCACCAGCAGGCTGGCGTGTTCGAGCTTGATGCCGCGGTCGCGCCACTGTTCGAGCACGTCCAGGTTGCGCCGGCAGTCGATGATGTTCTGGTCGGTGTAGACGATCAGCTTGTCGCAGTGGCTGACGATGGTGCGCAGGGCCTCGCTGTCGGCCTGGCCGGTGAGGTTCACGACGATGTGCTGGAAGTGCTGGCGCAAGGCGCTGAGCAGCATGTACAGCTCGGCAGCGCTGGACTGTGCCAGGGCTTCGTCGTTGTCGGCATAGGCCAGGATGCGCAGGCCGCCCTTGTCGCGGGTGAAGGCGCTGTCGATCAGGGTCGCGTCGAGCCGACGCAGGTGACGCAGGGCGTCGCCGAAATGAAACGAGGCCTCCAGGCCCAACAGGGCGAGGCTGTCGCCCCGGGGCAGGCCGAGGTCGAGCAGCAGGGTCTGCTGGCCGCTCTCCTGCACCACCCGCGCCAGGTGCGTGGTGAGCAGCGCGCCGTCGGCGCCGCGCTGGGTGCCGAAGAGCACGGTCAGGCCGCCCAGGCTGGGGTTGCTGGTGGCCGTCGGCAGGCGCTTGCCCAGGCGCCGCACCAACCCCGCCACCTCGCTGGCCCGCGAACCATAGGCGACGAAGTCACGGGCGCCGGCGCGCATGGCGTGCAGCACCAACTGGTTGTCCATGCCGTCGCCGAGGGCGACGATGGCCAGCATCGGCTTGGCTTCGAGCATGCCCTCGATCAGCGCGCACTGGCCGATCAACTGCTCGCGGTCCAGGCCGATGAACACCAGGTTGCTGAAGGTCATGTCGACCAGTGCCAGCAGCTCGTCGAGGTTCGGGCTGCTGGCGCCGATCACCTGCCCCAGCGGCGCCAGCGCGCCCTGCAGCCAGTGCAGGTCCTCGTCGGTGCGGGTCAGGGCCAGGTAGGTCTGGTTCAGGCTTTCGTTCATTGGGACAACCCGCCACGGCCTTCGAAGTTGCCGTTTTCCATGAAGAACAGACGGCCCCAGCTGGGGTCGTAGGTGCGCAGCGCCTCGCCCGGCAGTTCCGGCAGGCGCGCATTGGCGGCCAGCGGCTGGACCAGGTGCGGGGTGACGATCATCAACAGCTCGGTCTCCTCGCGATTGAGCGCCGACTGGCGGAAGAACGCACCGATGATCGGCAGGTTGCCCAGGCCCGGCATCTTGTCCACGTTCGAACGCACGTTGCTGCTGATCAGGCCACTGATGATGAAGCTCTCGCCATCGGCCAGGGAAATGCTGGTATCGGTACGCCGCACGCTGAGCCCCGGCACCCGGGTGCCGGCGATGACCACCGAATTGTTGAAGTCCAGCTCGCTGACCTCGGGGGCGACCTTCAGGGTGATGCGGTTGCGGCTGACCACGGTAGGGGTCAGCGCCAGGCGCACGCCGAACTCCTTGTACTCGATCGACACGTTGTCGCTGCCGCTGCTGGGCACCGGGATGGGGATCTCGCCACCAGCCAGGAAACTTGCGGTCAGGCCGCTCAGCACGGTGAGGCTGGGGCGCGCCAGGGTATAGGCGAAGCCGCTGTTCTCCAGGGCGTTGATCATTGCCAGGAAGCGGCTGCTGCCACCGCCCCAGACGATGTTGAAGACGCTGTTGTCGAGGGGGATGCCGGGGCGCGCGTCGGCGTAGTTGGTCGAGCCCGGAGCAGTGGTGGTACTCGGCACGTAGCCCGGGCGCACCACCGTGTCGGGCACGGTGCCGGGCGAGCCGATCAGGCTGTTGTTCGAGCCCTTGAAGAACAACCGCGCCCCGGCCTCCTTGTACTTGAGGCGGCGCACTTCGACGAAGCGGATATCAGCCTGCACCTGCACCGGCAGGTCCTCCTGGGCGGAAGGCAACTGCGCCGTTTCCGCCATGTCGGCGCTGGCACGGCCCTTGACGAACAGCATGGCCCGGTGCGGCTGCACGGCGCAGTCGGTCCACAGCATGATGCTGGTGGTGCCCTGCCCCACCGCCGTCAGCAGCACGGCGCGCTCGCCGCTGGGCTGCACATCGGCCACCTTGGGCTCGCCCACCGCCGCCCGGGTGATGGCCACCGGCAGGCGCAGTTCCTGCTGCAGGCCCTGGTCCATCTCGATCACCGACGGCAACTGGCCGAACGCGGCGCACCCCTTGGCCGCCGCCTGCGCCGTGGGTGCGAGCAGGGCCAGGGCCAGCAGCGCCGGGGCCAGCCATCCGCCTCGTGGAGTAACACGCAAAGAACTACGCATGGATCGCATCCTTGCCGGTTCAGGGAGTCTTGTTGTTATCGCCGCTCCGGGCGCCGCGAATGATCTGCATCGCCGGCGCGCCGGCCACGGCAGCGGCCGTCTGGCTGGCCAGGGGCACCTGGGACAGCTGGCTGAAGCGATAGAGGTCGCGATTGGCGCTCTGCAACTGCGGGCTGGCGTCCTGGCCGGACCAGTAGGCCGCCAGCAGTGGCTCGTCGGCGCTGCGCACCGCCAGGCGCAAGGTCCCGGCCTGGGCCGCCAGCATCAGCCGGCTGGCCAGGGCTTCTGGCACGGCCAGGCCCACGGTGCGGGTGGTGTTGCTGTTCAGCGATTGCTGGTCGCGACGGGCCTTCTGCTCTTCGGCCGTCTGCGCCGGACGCCCGTCGTTGGCCAGGCCGGTCTGCTGGTCGACGCTGAGCACGCGCAGGGCCGGCAGCACCACCTGGGCGGAGGACTGCGGGTTGTTGTTCTCCTCGCGCAGAAACAGCAGCACGTCGACGAAGTCACCCGGGCGCAACTGCCCGGCGACGCCGATCACATCGTCGACGGCCACCGCCACGGCGCGCTCGTGGGGGCGGATCATCCGCGCCAACGGCCCGCCGGCCTGGAAGCTCGACTCGTCCAGCCAACTGCCTGCCGCCAGGGGCCGGGTGCTGAAGCGCCCGAGCACCTGGTCGAGTTGCTGGAAGGCGCCGGCCGGCACCACCTGCAGGCGTTCAACCAGCACATCGTCCTCGCTCAAGGGGGTGTTGGCCGGCACCGCCCTGCGCAACACCACGATCGGCGAACGCGGCGGCTCGGGAGGGGCGACGGGGACGGGCGCGGCGGGGATCGCCGCTTCGCTCGGAGGCGCCAATGGCGCTGGCGCGGGCTCGGCCGGGCGGCTCAAACGCAGGCCCCAGTACCCGGCGAGCAAGGCCGCGATCAGGAACAGGCCGGCGAGGATCATGGTCAGGCGACTGCTCATGTGCGCTCTCCCCCCACGCCTGGGACCAATGATGGCAAAAGGTAACTATTTCGCTATTGGACGGTAGCTGAGCCGCCATCTTTCGCCATTACCTGCACCGCATTTTTAGAGCCATGAAATTGACGCGTCGGCAAAACAAAAACTTAGCATCGCTAATTACAACCAATACTTTTGGATTAATGCTTTCTTACATTTGCAGGTCGCCACAGCTTGGCAATGCTCTGATGGCAAAGGGGTATCACTTATCAAGCCCCGCCGACCGGCGCCATCGAGCGCAAGGAGTAGTGCCATGCTGCTGCAACAGATCCTCATCCATGTAAAGGCTTTCCTCCAGCGCAAGGACGGCGCCTCCGGTATCGAATACGCCGTGATCGCGGCCATGGTGGCGGTGGTGCTGGCCGGCTTCGTCACGCCGATCTCAACCGAGGTATCGGCCATCATGACCACCATCAAGACCGCGATCACCCAGTGACGCTGCACCTGCATGACGTGTATTCCCACTGCCTGGAGCCGACCATGCCGACCTCTTCCTTGCGTCAACAGATCCTGCTGGTGGACGACGAGGAAGAGGCCCTGCTGGAACTGGCCGAGCTGCTGGAGAACGAGGGCTTCTGTTGCCACACCGCCACCTCGGTGCGCGGCGCCCTGCAGCAACTGACCCGCCACCCCGACGTCGCCCTGGTAATCACCGACCTGCGCATGCCCGAGGAAAGCGGCCTGGGCCTGGTGCAGCGCCTGCGTGAGCACACCGCGCGCCAGCACCTGCCGGTGATCGTCATGTCCGGGCATGCCGACATGGACGATGTCAGCGACCTGCTGCGGCTGCAGGTGCTCGACCTGTTCCGCAAGCCGATCTACCACGCGCGCCTGCTTGAGACGCTGGAGAACCTGTTTCCCAAGCCGTTGATACAGGCCGTCAAATAGCTTGCGCGCTCCTACAACTGATAACTGAAACTCAGGTTCAGCCGTGGCCGCCGGTTGAAGCTGTCCAGGGCGATGTCCGACATCGGCTTGGCCACCTCGACCGCGATGTTGTAGTAGCGCATATCGCCAAACCGCACCCCCAGCGCCGCCGATGACATCTTCGTGTCCTTCACGTCCAGCTCGTTGAACCAGGCCCGCGCCGTGTCGAGCGCCACATACGGCTGCACGACCTTGAGCCATCCACCGTCGCGGTGGAAGCTGTAGTTGACCTCGTAGGCCAGCCCCCAGCCTTTGTCGCCCGAGCCCTGGTCACTGGGGTAACCGCGCCCGAAGTTCTGCCCGCCGAACACCGCTCGTTCGCTGTCGGGCAGGCTGTCGTTGCTCCAGTAGACGGCCGCTGACGCCACGCCCTGCCAGTTGTCGGTGAAGTTGTCGCTCTGCACGCCCGATACCCGCAACCGCAAAAAATCCAGGTCATAGTCGGCATTGGTGTTCGCCCCCAGGCGGTCGAGGCCCTGGTAGACCCCGGCACTGAGGATGCGCAGGCGCCGCGCCTCGGCCTTGCGCCAGTCGCCTTCGAAGGACAGCGCGCGAATGTCGGTCTCGCTGTCCAGCCGCAACGGAAAGCCCACCACCTGGTAGTCGATGCGGTCGTTGACCACGTAGAAGCGCCCGACCACCTCCAACCATTCGCTGGGCGAGGCGATCAATGTCTGGCTGATGCCCATCGAGTAGCGATCGTTCTCGCGGTGCTGGGTCAGGTCGATGCCGTTGTCCAGGCGGATGCGCGCCTTGGGGTCGCTGCGATAGCGCGAGGCCGACAGCAGCAGCTTCGAGCCCTCGGCATCGAGGAACTGGCTGTAGTCGAGGCGGTAGTAATGCTCCTTGTCCTCGCCGGGCGGCACCAGCACGCTGGCGCTCAGTTGCTCGGCAAAACGCGTTTGCGCGTTGCTGCTGGCGCCGATCAACGCCTGCAGGTCGTCGCGGCTGCCGTCGTTGAGGCTCAGGGTGGTAGTGATCGGTTTGCGCGAGACCTCGGCCAGGAGCCGGGTCGCGCCATCGGTGGTGGCCGGGGGCGGCACCTGGGCCTGGAAGGTCACCCCGGGGATGCGCCCGGCCAGGCTGGTGTAGCGCTCGAAGCTCTCACGGGTCAGCGGACGCTCGGCCTTGAGGCGGTCCATCAACTGCTCCAGGTAGGCGCGCGCCGCGCCGATATCGCCCTGTACCTGATAGTCGTGGATGTAGCCTTCCACCAAAACCACCCGCACCCGACCATCGGCGAAGTCCTGGGGCGGCAGGTAGGCGTACGAAAGCAAGTACCCGTCTTGCTGGTAGCGTTGGGTCAGGCGACGGGTGAACTCGATCAGCTCGGCGAGTGTCACCTCACGGCCAATCAACGGCTGGAAATGCTCGCGCAGGTCGCTCAATGGATAGACGGTGCCGCCTTCAAAGCGCACCTTGCGCACCGCCACCTGCGTGCTCATCAACAGCGGCGATTGGCGCGCGCTGTCCACGGTGGGCACGTGCAGGCCGGCGGGGCCGGGGCGATAGGCATCCACCGGCAGGTTCGGCGTGGGCAGGCGGCGCTCGGTCTCGTTGCTGTTGAGAAAACTCGGCAGGGGTTCGGCCCGGGCCAGGCTGGCCACGGACAGCGCCAGCATCGTCACCAGCAATCGGCGCATTCGGACACTCCATGATCCAAGGGTGACAGGGTGACCGGCCGGCGCATGTCGCGCCGGTCGGCCTCACTCACCTTGAGCGTAGCCCGTCGCGTCAGCGCTGCCCGCCTGCCAGGGCGCCGGTCACGCCGCTCAGCGCGCCGCCGAGACCGCTGCCCTGTGCGCCATTGGCGTTGACCAGGGTGCCGGCCTGGCCGACCGTTGCGCCCACCGCTGTCACCGTCGCACCCAGCTGGCTGACCGTCGGGTTGGCCGTGGCGCCGGTCAATTGCGTGCCGACGGTACCCACCGCGCCACCCACCTGGTTCAGCAACCCGGCCACCGGCGCTCCCGCGCCCGTGCTGGCACCGATCTGCTGGGTCACGCTGGACACACCGGCGACCACCGGACTGAGTCCGCTGCCCACCTGCTGGGTGAGTGCCGCGGCAGGAGCACCTGCCGCCGTGTTGGTCACGCCGTTGCCGCCGAGCACCGGGCCCAGGCTGGCGACGCTGTTGCCCGCCTGCACCATGCTGCCGCCGATACCGCCAACCGTCGGGCTGCCAATGCTCGCGGCCAAGCCACTACCGGCACCTGCCACCACCCCACCAGCGGTTTCCAGCAGCCCGGTGCGCGCGCCGCCGGTGACCGGCGCCAGCCCGCTGGCGGTGCTTACGGTGGTGCCGGTATTGGCGACTGCCTGCCCGAGGGTGGTGCCCAGTGGATTGCCCGAGCCCGCCAGTTGCCCGCCGGCCTGGTTCAGGACCGTGCCGGTTTGATTCAACGCCTGGTTGAGCGGGCCGGCGAGCCCGGTCTGCCGGGTGACGTTGGCCGTGGTGTTTTCCACCAGCGAGACCACCGGCACCAGGGCATCGCTCGCGCCTTGGGTCGCACCGGCCAGCGGGCCGCTGGTGCCGACCGGCGAGAGCGTGTTGCCAAGCATGGTCACCGCCTGGCCGACCCGGTCGACACCCTGCCCGGCCCCGGCGACCAGCTGGTTGACCACCGGCACCTGCTCGACCGGCCCGTTGCTGGCCAGTCCGGTCACGCCCTGGCCAAGGCCGGAGACGCCCGTGCCCAGGTCGGCGGTGGCCGCGCCGACCACGCCGACCGTGGTACCCACGGCATTGTTGCCGGTGCCCAGTTGCCCCAGGCCGTCGCTCAAGCCGCTGCCGACACTGTCCACCGCGTTGCCGGCGGACGACACCAGCGCACCCACACCGCCGGTCAGCGAGGTATCGCCGGCGATGGGCAGCGAACCGATCACCTGGCCCAGGTTGCTCATGCCGTCACCGACACCGGAGACGGTGGTGCCCAGTTGATCGACCACCTGGCCGGTGACCAGGGCGGTAGGGGTGGTGCCACCGCCCGTGCCGCCATCACCGCCGCCGGGCGTGGTGCCGCCGCCACCGCCCCCACCCGTGCCTGCGCTGCCATCGCCCGGGGTGCTGCCACCACCGGTGCCCGTGCCACCGCCACCGGCCCCGCCGCCCGAGTCTCCAGCACCCGCACCGGTGCCCGCGCCCGTACCGCCGTCGGCCGAGGAACCATCGACCTCACTGTGATGCCCACCTCCGCCACTGCTGCAACCGGTGAGGCCCAGGGACATGACCATCGTCAGCGCCGTTGCGGCCCTGATCCACGCTTGAGTGTTCATGGGAAGACTCCCGCTGCTGGTTGTTGTACTCACAACCAGCAGTGAAAGCCGAGGAGGTAGAAACAGGTAGTTCACAACTTGGTGTTAGTACCTGTGGTAGAGGGCGGCGGGCGCTGTGCAAACCTATGAACTCAAACTGATTTCATCCAGTAGACGAAGCCTGCTGACGCAAGTATTAGTGCTAAGTCATTAGCACAAGCGACTACGGAGCGGTCTTGCCAAGACTTCAGCCCCCAAGACCTCGAATCAAACCACGCCCTGCGCCAACATCGCATCGGCGACCTTGACGAAGCCAGCAATGTTGGCGCCCTTGACGTAGTTGATGCTGCCATTGGCCTCTTCGCCATAGTGCACGCACGCATGGTGGATCGACTGCATGATGTGGTGCAGCTTGCTGTCCACCTCGCCCGCGGTCCACAACAGGCGCATGGCATTCTGCGACATCTCCAGGCCCGACACGGCCACGCCACCGGCATTGGAAGCCTTGCCCGGCGCATAGAGGATGCCGGCCTCGATGAAGATATCCACAGCCTCCAGGGTGGTCGGCATGTTGGCGCCCTCGGCCACACAGATGCAGCCGTTGCGCAGCAGGGTACGGGCGTCCTCGGCGTTCAGTTCGTTCTGGGTGGCGCACGGCAGGGCGATGTCGCACGGCAGGGACCACGGCGTCTGGCCCTTGCGGAACTCCAGGCCGAACGAGCCGGCCAGCTCGCTGAGGCGGCCGCGCTTGACGTTCTTCAGTTCCATCAGCGCATCCCATTGCGCGTCGTTCAGGCCGGCTTCGCAGAACAGGGTGCCTTCGGAGTCGGACAGCGAGATCACCTTGCCGCCCAGGTCCATGACCTTGCGCGCAGCGTACTGGGCGACGTTGCCGGAGCCTGAGATCGCCACGCGGCGACCGTCGATGCGTTTGTCCTGACGCTTGAGCATCTCTTCGGCGAAGTACACGCAACCGTAGCCGGTGGCCTCCGGGCGAATCAGGCTGCCGCCGTAGGTCATGCCCTTGCCGGTCAGCACCGAGGTGAACTGGTTGGCCAGGCGCTTGTACTGGCCGAACAGGAAGCCGATCTCACGGGCGCCGACGCCGATATCACCGGCCGGTACATCGAGGTCGGCACCGATATGACGGTACAGCTCGCTCATGAACGCCTGGCAGAAACGCATCACCTCGGCGTCGCTCTTGCCCTTCGGATCGAAGTCCGAACCGCCCTTGCCACCGCCCATGGGCAGCGAGGTCAGCGAGTTCTTGAACACCTGCTCGAAGGCCAGGAACTTGAGCACGCCCAGGTTCACCGACGGGTGGAAGCGCAGACCACCCTTGTACGGGCCGATGGCGCTGCTCATCTGGATGCGGTAGCCGCGGTTGACCTGCACCTTGCCCTGGTCATCGACCCACGACACGCGGAACAGCACCGCGCGCTCGGGCTCGACCATGCGCTCGAGGATGCCGGCCTTGAGGTAGTGAGGGTTTTGTTCGAGGAACGGCCACAGGCTGCGTAGCACTTCTTCCACGGCCTGGTGGAACTCGGGCTGGGCCGGGTCGCGCTGTTGCAGGCGGGCCAGGAAATCGTCGACAGATTCGATCATGGTAGACATCTCACCAAGAGGGATTGTTTTTGGTTTTTTCCCGAATGTACCAAGAACCAATCGCACTGGAACAGGGCGCAATGTCGTTTTTATGAAATTATTTGGTGCGTTTTCTATAAGTGTATACAAAATTCGAGGCACAGGATCTTGCTTGGCTGATCGGCTTGAACCGGGCTATCGCGGGGCAAGCCCGCTTCCACCTTGCCCCTCCGATGCTCGAATGCCAGGCACAAAAATGGGGCCCCGAAGGGCCCCATGGCTGTGCAGCGAAATCCGGCTTACTGGGCCAGTTTCTTGTGACGCACACGGTGCGGCTGGGCAGCGGCGTCGCCCAGGCGCTTCTTGCGGTCGGCTTCGTACTCGGTGTAGTTGCCCTCGAAGAACACCACGCTCGAGTCGTCTTCGTACGCCAGGATGTGCGTGGCCACACGGTCCAGGAACCAACGGTCGTGGGAAATCACGATGGCGGCGCCCGGGAAGTCCAGCAGGGCTTCTTCCAGGGAACGCAGGGTTTCGACGTCGAGGTCGTTGGACGGTTCGTCGAGCAGCAGGACGTTGCCGCCCTCCTTCAGGGTCAGGGCCAGGTGCAGGCGGCCACGCTCACCACCGGAGAGGTCCTTGACGAACTTCTGCTGGTCGCCACCCTTGAAGTTGAAGCGGCCGACGTAGGTGCGCGACGGAATCTCGTAGCTGCCGATGCGGATCTGGTCGGAACCGTCGGAGATCTGCTGGAACACGGTCTTGCTGCCGTCCAGGTCCTCGCGGCTCTGGTCGACGCAGGCCAGCTGCACGGTTTCACCGATCTCGATGCTGCCCGAGTCCGGCTGCTCCTTGCCCATCAGCATGCGGAACAGGGTCGACTTACCGGCACCGTTGCCGCCGATCACGCCGACGATGGCGCCCTTGGGCATGGCGAACGACAGGTTGTCGATCAGCACGCGATCACCGTAGCCCTTGGTGACGTTCTTGAACTCGATGACCTTGTCGCCCAGGCGCGGACCGGCCGGGATGTAGATCTCGTTGGTCTCGCTGCGCTTCTGGAATTCCTGCGACTGCATCTCTTCAAAGCGCTGCAGACGGGCCTTGGACTTGGACTGGCGGGCTTTCGCGCCTTTGCGCACCCACTCCAGTTCCTCTTTCATGGCCTTCTCGTGGGCGCTCTGCTGCTTGGATTCCTGGGCCAGACGCTCCGACTTGGCCTCCAGCCAGCCCGAGTAGTTGCCTTCGTACGGGATGCCGGCGCCGCGGTCCAGTTCGAGGATCCAGCCGGCAACGTTGTCGAGGAAGTAACGGTCGTGGGTGATCGCCACCACGGTGCCGGGGAAGTCGTGGAGGAAACGCTCAAGCCAGGCCACCGAGTCGGCGTCCAGGTGGTTGGTCGGTTCGTCCAGCAGCAGCATGTCGGGAGCCGACAGCAGCAGGCGGCACAGGGCCACGCGGCGCTTCTCGCCACCGGACAGGTGCTCGATCCTGGCGTCCCAGGCCGGCAGGCGCAAGGCGTCGGCGGCGACGTCCAGCTGACGCTCCAGGTTGTGGCCGTCGGCGGCCTGCAGGATGGCCTCGAGCTTGGCCTGCTCGGCGGCCAGCTTGTCGAAGTCGGCGTCGGGGTCGGCGTAGGCGGCGTAGACCTCGTCCAGGCGGGCCTGGGCGTCCTTGATCACGCTGACCGCTTCCTCGACCACTTCACGCACGGTCTTGGTCGGATCCAGCTGCGGCTCCTGGGGCAGGTAGCCGACGTTGATGTCGGGCATCGGACGGGCTTCGCCGTCGAATTCCTTGTCGACGCCCGCCATGATCCGCAGCAGGGTCGATTTACCCGCGCCGTTCAGGCCCAGCACGCCGATCTTGGCGCCAGGGAAGAACGACAGGGAAATGTTCTTGAGAATTTCCCGCTTCGGCGGCACGACCTTGCTCAGCCGATGCATGGTGTAGACGTATTGAGCCAAAACCAAGCCCTCTATCAGATAGGTAAAGACACGCGCCCCGGCATGGGCCAGGGGGATGTGATTACGGGGTGTCGTTGAACAAAGTGGGCCATTCTACGCCAACTCGCGACGTTGCACAGATGGGTAGATGGCGGCGCCGTTCGGCGGCTATCGCGGGTCAAGCCCGCTCCCACGCCACGGTGTTGTTGCGTGGGAGCGGACTTGACCCGCGATCGAGGTGACGCTGGCTCAGACGTGCGCTTGCTTGACCTTGCCGCGCGGCAGGCGGCAACGGTCCGACTGCTCGGCCAGGCGCGCGGCCCAGGCGGCCTTGACACTGAAGCCGCCACTGCGGGCAGGTTTTTCCGCAGCCTTGGCGGCGGGCTTGCTCGCGGCCTTGGCGGGCGCGGCAACAGGCTTGCCGGGCGCCGGGGTGACGGCCTCGACCGCAGGCTTGGCCTGCTTGCGCAGTTCGGCCAGCGACGGCGTCTTGTTGCCACTGGCGGCAGCCGTGTCCGGCTTGGCCAGCGAACGCTGGCAGGTCTTGCAGGATACGTCCTCGGTCACGGCAGTGCTGACCAGGGTCTGACTGCTGCGCCCACAGGCGGAATCGAGGCCATTGGTGGAATAGTGGGTAACCAAAACCGTACATCTCCGTTGCGTTGACTATGAAGCGGGCGGCATTCTCGCACAGGTTGCAGGGGCTTGCCGAACCGACATGACCGGCTGCCGGGCGGTACGCGGACATACGGACTGGCACTTTGCCATGTTTGCGGGCATGCTAGTCGGCTTCTCGCGTGCGCCTTATAGTGCGCCCAGCGACCACGGCACGCGCCGTGCATGCTGCGAGGACGCAACCCCTGCCATCGCCAGCCAAATCGCAGGACCCAACGCTTGACCAATCTCACGCAACCGTCATCCCTGCGGCCTGCCGACACCTCGGCCGGCACACACCTGCGTGGCTCGCTCAAGGGGGCGCTGGCCCTGCTCGCCCTGGTTTTGCTGGGTTTGCTGTTGTGGCAACTGTTCGCCCAGTTCCGCCATACCCAGGCCGACCTGCGCCAGCACAGCCTGGCGGCCAGCGCCGAATTGGCCGACCACCTGAGCCTGAACATGGCGCTGAAGGCCCAGCAATCGCTGAACCTGGTCCAGCCTTACGTCAATCCACCGGCGCCCGCCGCCCTGCCGAGCCTGCTCACCACCTTGCAGGCGCGCCTGCCGGCCCTGCGCGACCTGGCCTGGCTGGACGCCGCCGGGCAGGTACGCAGCGACAGCCTCGACGGCACGCCGGACCGTCAGTTGATTGACGAGCTACTGCAACTGAACCAAGGCCGCGCCTTCTACTATGGCAACGGCACCGACAACCAGCGGGTGTACCTGCTGCTGCGCCAGCCGGCCGAGCAGGACCGCGGCTACTGGCTGCTGCGCCTGAGCCCGGACTACTATCAGGAGCTGACCCGCCACCTGGACGGCCCCACCCACCCCCTGTGGCTGCTGGAAAACAGCCGCAGCGGCGAGATCATCCAGCACCATGACCACCGCCAGGCCAGCGACGAACCGCTGCAAAGCGTGATGCTCGCGTTCATCGACAACAGCACCTGGCAACTGCGCGGCCTGTTCGACGCAGGCATGGCCCGCGACAAACTGCTGCCGGCGCTGATCGGCAAGTGTGTACTGGTGCTGTTCTGCGCCCTGCTGCCGGTGCTGGCGCTGATCAACATGCGTCGCCGCCAGCGCGCCCTGCAGGAAGATCGCAGACGCTACCAGGAAATTTTCGAGGGCACTGGCGTGGCCCTGTGCGTGCTCGACCTGTCCAGCCTGCCCGGCCAGCTCGACCGTTACCACCTGCGCAACCGCGCCGCGCTCAAGCAGAGCCTGGCGCTGGACACCAGGCTGCGCCGCGCGCTGCTGGCGGAACTGAAGATCACCGAGATCAACCAGGTGGCGCGCCAGTTGCTCAACGTCGACTGCCACGAAGGCGCCTGGCAGCGCCTGATCGAGGGCAGCGGCGACAGCCGCGACAGTATCGGCATGCAGCTGATCGACGCGCTGATCGAAGAGCGCCAGCAGCTTGAACTGGAGGTGCGCCTGCCCGCCCCGCTGGGTGGCGAACTGCACCTGTGGCTGATGGCCCGCCTGCCCCAGCAGCGCCGCGACTACCAGGCGGTGATCCTGAGCATCAGCGACATCACCAGCCGCAAGCAGGTGGAGCTGTCGCTGCTCGAACGCGAAGGCTTCTGGTCGGATGTGGTGCGCACCGTGCCCGACCAGCTCTACGTGCAGGACGTCAACAGCCAGCGCATGATCTTCAGCAACCGCCACCTCGGCCAGACCCTGGGCTACGACCGCGTGGAGCTGGCGCAGATGGGCGACCGCTTCTGGGAAATGCTCCTGCACCCCGGCGACGCCGAGCACTACCGCGCCCTGCGCCAGCAACAGCGCGACACCGGCCACGGCGAGTCGCTGCACTGCCAGCTGCGTTTCCGCCACCGTGACGGCGGCTGGCGCTGCTACGACATCCGCGAGCAGGTGCTGACCCGCGACAGCGAGGGCCAGGTCACCCGCATCATCGGCGTGGGCAAGGACGTCACCGTGCAGATCGAGGCCAGCGAGTCCCTGCGCGACAGCGAGCAGCGCTACCGCATGCTCGCCGAGAGCATCAGCGACGTGATCTTCTCCACCGACAGCCAGTTGCAGCTCAACTACGTCAGCCCCTCGGTGCAGGCGGTGCTGGGCTACCAGGCCGACTGGATCTTCGCCAACGGCTGGCAGTCGATCGTCGCCAACCCCGCCCAGCTCAGCGGCGTCTACAACCTGTTGGAGCGGGTCAGCAAGGTGCTGGGCGACAGTGAGCAGTTGGCCCAGTTGCGCAGCACCCTGCCCACCCAGCTGTTCCTGTTCGACTGCCTGCGCGCCGATGGCCGCAAGATCCCCATCGAGCTGCGCCTGGTGCTGGTGTGGGACGAACACGAGCGCTTCGAAGGCGTGCTCGGCGTGGGACGCGACATCAGCCAACAGCGCCGGGCCGAGAAAGACCTGCGCATGGCAGCGACGGTGTTCGAACACTCCACCTCGGCGATCCTCATCACCGACCCGGCCGGCTATATCGTCCAGGCCAACGAGGCCTTCAGCCGGGTCAGCGGCTATGCCGTGGCCGAAGTGCTCGACCAGTTGCCCGGCATGCTCACCGTCGAACAGCAACAGAGCGCCCAGCTGGGCTACGTGCTCAAGCAGCTGAGCCAGCGCGGTACCTGGGAAGGCGAGGTCTGGCTCAAGCGCCGCAACGGCGAGCACTACCCGGCGTGGGTGGGCATCACCGCAGTGCTCGACGACGAGGGCGACCTGGCCAGCTACGTGTGCTTCTTTACCGACATCAGCGAGCGCAAGGCCAGCGAACAGCGCATCCACCGCCTGGCCTACTACGACGCCCTGACCCACCTGCCCAACCGCACGTTGTTCCAGGACCGCCTGTACACCGCCCTGCAGCAGGCCGAACGGCAGAAGGCCTGGGTGGTGTTGATGTTCCTCGACCTCGACCGCTTCAAGCCGATCAACGACTCCCTCGGCCACGCCGCGGGTGATCGCATGCTCAAGGACATGGCCGAGCGCCTGCTGGCCTGCGTCGACGACGACGACACCGTGGCGCGCATGGGCGGCGACGAGTTCACCCTGTTGCTGCAGCCCAAGGCCACCCGCGAGCAGGCGCTCAACCGGGCGATCCATGTCGCCGAGCACATCCTCGACGGGCTGGTTACGCCGTTCGTCCTGGAAAACCGCGAGTTCTTCGTCACCGCCAGTATCGGCATCGCCCTGAGCCCGCAGGACGGCAGCGAGCTCAGCCAACTGATGAAGAACGCCGACACGGCGATGTACCACGCCAAGGAGCGCGGCAAGAACAACTTCCAGTTCTACCAGGCAGACATGAACGCCAGCGCCCTGGAGCGCCTGGAGCTGGAGAGCGACCTGCGCCATGCCCTGGAGCAAAACGAGTTCATCCTCTACTACCAGCCGCAGTTCAGCGGCGACGGCAAGCGCCTGACCGGAGCCGAGGCGCTGCTGCGCTGGCGCCATCCGACCCGCGGCCTGGTGCCGCCGGGCGACTTCATCCCGGTGATCGAAGAGCTGGGCCTGGTGGTCGACGTCGGCGACTGGGTGCTGCGCGAGGCGTGCCGCCAGCTCAAGGCCTGGCACAAGGAGAAGGTGCGGGTACCGAAGGTGTCAGTGAACATTTCCGCCCGGCAGTTCTCCGACGGCCAACTGGGTACGCGCATCGCCACCATCCTCGAGGAAACCGGGCTGCCCCCGGCCTGCCTGGAGCTTGAGCTGACCGAAAGCATCCTGATGCGCGAGGTCAACGAGGCCATGCAGATCCTCGACAGCCTGAAGAATCTCGGCCTGAGCATCGCGGTCGACGACTTCGGCACCGGCTACTCGTCGCTCAACTACCTCAAGCAATTCCCCATCGACGTGCTCAAGATCGACCGCACCTTCGTCGACGGCCTGCCCGAGGGCGAGCAGGACGCGCAGATCGCCCGGGCGATCATCGCCATGGCCCACAGCCTCAACCTGGCGGTGATCGCCGAGGGCGTGGAGACCCACGAGCAGTTGGAGTTCCTGCGCGAGCACGGCTGCGACGAGGTGCAGGGCTACCTGTTCGGCAGGCCGATGCCGGCCAACCAGTTCGAGGCGCAGTTCAGCAACGAGACGTTGTTCATGTTCCAGTGACGACGGTGACACGAGACGGTTTCCGTGGGAGCGGCCTTGCGTCGCGAAAGGGCTGCGCAGCAGCCCCAGGACCTAAGTGTTAACGCAAAGATCGCCGGGGCCGCTTTGCGGCCCTTTCGCGACGCAAGGCCGCTCCCACAGTGCACGGCGCCAAGCCTTGAAAAACGGACCCAAAAGTCAACTCCAGCCCAGAAACGGCGCGGGCTGCAACATGAGGGCCATTGGTCCGCGACTTGATGCCACTTCATATGCCAGCGGCGAATCAATCGGTTAGAATGCCCCCCCAATTCTGCCCGATCCTTGAGGACCGCCATGTTCAGCCGTGATTTGACCATTGCCAAGTACGACGCCGAGCTCTTCGAAGCCATGCAGCAAGAAGCCCTGCGCCAGGAAGAGCATATCGAGCTGATCGCTTCGGAAAACTACACCAGCCCGGCGGTCATGGAGGCCCAGGGTTCGGTTCTGACCAACAAGTACGCCGAAGGCTACCCAGGCAAGCGCTACTATGGTGGTTGCGAGTACGTCGACGTCGTCGAGCAGCTGGCCATCGACCGCGCCAAGGAGCTGTTCGGCGCCGACTACGCCAACGTCCAGCCGCACGCCGGCTCCCAGGCCAACGCCGCCGTCTACCTGGCCCTGCTGTCGGCCGGTGACACCATCCTGGGCATGAGCCTGGCCCACGGCGGTCACCTGACCCACGGCGCCAGCGTCTCCTCCTCGGGCAAGCTGTACAACGCCATCCAGTACGGCATCGACGCCAACGGCCTGATCAACTACGACGAAGTCGAAGCCCTGGCCCTGGAGCACAAGCCGAAGATGATCGTCGCCGGCTTCTCGGCCTACTCGCAGGTCCTGGACTTCCCACGCTTCCGTGAAATCGCCGACAAGGTCGGTGCCTACCTGTTCGTCGACATGGCCCACGTGGCTGGCCTGGTCGCCGCCGGCGTGTACCCGAACCCTGTTCCGTTCGCCGACGTGGTCACCACCACCACCCACAAGACCCTGCGCGGTCCGCGTGGCGGCCTGATCCTGGCCCGCGCCAACGCCGACATCGAGAAGAAGCTGAACTCCGCGGTCTTCCCGGGCGCCCAAGGCGGCCCGCTGGAGCACGTCATCGCCGCCAAGGCGATCTGCTTCAAGGAAGCGCTGCAGCCTGAGTTCAAGGCCTACCAGCAGCAAGTGGTAAAGAACGCCCAGGCCATGGCCGAAGTGTTCATCGAGCGTGGTTTCGACGTCGTTTCCGGCGGCACCCAGAACCACCTGTTCCTGCTGTCGCTGATCAAGCAGGAAATCTCCGGTAAGGACGCCGACGCCGCCCTGGGCAAGGCTTTCATCACCGTCAACAAGAACTCGGTCCCGAACGATCCACGTTCGCCGTTCGTCACCTCGGGCCTGCGTTTCGGCACCCCTGCCGTCACCACCCGTGGCTTCAAGGAAGCCGAGTGCCGCGAACTGGCCGGCTGGATCTGCGACATCCTGGCTGACCTGAACAACGAAGCGGTGATCGACGCCGTGCGTGAGAAGGTCAAGGCCATCTGCAAGAAGCTGCCGGTGTACGGCAACTGATTGGCAGACGCCTGATGTGAAAAAGCCCGGCCATGTGCCGGGCTTTTTTGTGTCTTGTGCTCTGGACGCATGCAGGCCCTACAAAACCTTGAACGTGAGTGTTTAATCCTCCACGACACTCCAAGGTATCTCCGACATTTTTCTCGGAGAATTACCTCGGCCAAAACACCCGACTTCGGACATACCGACCCTTTCCTGCGATGCACACTGCCTGCTCCAAACCATTGCAGGAAGTGTTTGACATGGCAGTCACTCGAAATCGATTCACCAATTACAGGAGCATGATTCAGAAGTCCGAGGCGGACTGGCAGACATCGTATGCCAAGCATCTTTCCGGATTGCAGGTGCAGCCCATTGCCAGAAATCTACTTCAGGACCAACACGGCAGGACGCTGCAACACTTCTGTACGACCTCCTATCTTGGGCTGGACTACCACCCGGATATCCTCCAAGGGGCGATCGAAGAGTTGGAAAATTCGCGCACCCTGCGTATCGCCAACTCGCGCAATCGCTGCCAGCTTCAAGTGCTAGACCAATATGAGGCTGAACTGTCCGAACTGTTTGGATGCGCGTCTCTGGCCACATTGTCATGCAGCGCAGCAAGCTCTGGAGTATTGCCTCTTGTTGCCGCAGGCATTTTCACCGATGGAATGTCGCCCCATATGGTGTTCGACAAGTTTGCCCACTACTCCCTGAACCATATCAAAGCAGCTTGTGCGGATGAGACCGAGGTCCAGACGCTTCCCCATGACGATATGGACCAGCTCGAGAGCATCTGCAGGCAACATGGAAGGGTTGCCTATGTCACAGACGGCTACTACAGCATGGGCGGGACGGCACACATGGACGCCTTGCTGTATCTCAAGGAGCGCTACGGTCTGTTCTTATACTTGGACGACTCACATGCCCTTTCTACGGAAGGTGTTTTTGGGCAGGGCTTTGTCAGAGGGCAACTACAGGAGCTGGATGAAGGGGTCATCATTGTAGCGTCCTTGGGAAAAGCATTTGCCGCAAGCGGTGGCTTGGTCATGCTGGCAAATACCCAACAGAAACGTCTTGTACAAAGATATGGCGGTCCTACCAACTGGTCCCAAAGTCTCAATGCCGCAGCTATAGGTGCAGGCCGGGCCTCCGCCCGACTTCACTCCAGCCCTCTACTGAATACGCTGCAGCAAGCGTTGAGAAACAACATCGAACTGTTCGACAGGCTTTTGCCCACACCTCATGCTGGATCAACATCTCCCATCAGGCTAATACCGCTTGGAGAGGCTGAAGATGCCATTGCTGCGTCGACCTTCCTGGCCAACAACGGGTTCCTCACCTCAGCCGTCTTCTTTCCTGTCGTCCCCAAGAATGCTGCAGCATTGCGCATTACGCTCAGAGCAGATATGCAGCCTGGTGAAATCGAGAGCTTCTGCCGGAGTCTCGCTGAGTACCTGGACAGCAACCCTGCCATCGCCCATTTACTGAACACTCGGCCATGACCAAGCGGCGAATTCTCTACTTCAGTTGCTTAGCCGTACTGTTGTGCCAGTCGGGTATAACCTTCTACCTACCCATGCTCCCGGCCATTGCTGACGATCTGAATGCAACAGATGAATTCGCTGCACTCAGCCTGAGCCTGTTTCTCGGAGCAATGGGGGCCTGCGTAATGCTGTGGGGTCGGTTGGGCGCCACTCTCGGTTCAAGCCGTATGCTGACCTGGACGCTACTCCTCTACGGCTGCTGTACATTTCTGCTCGCAGTATCACCCGTTGCCTGGGCATTTCTTGTTCTACGCCTGCTTCAGGGAGCCCTGGCAGGCGGTATATCAGTTGCCGCTCGTGCGTTGCTGGTCGAGCAGTATGATGGCAAGGATCTGACACGCGCCTATAGCAGCCTTTCACTTTGCTTCGTGCTCTCACTCGGGGCCTCCCAGTTTATCGGGGCGATGATTGCTACGCTCACGAACTGGCGAATTGCGATGCTGCTCGTCGCGATGCCCTGTGTACTCATGGCAACACTGAAGGGCTGGAATATCGCAGCTCAGCACATAGTTCTTCCGCACCGGACAGGTGAGAGTGCCCGTTTCCATAAGCTCATTGTGCAACCACGCTTCATTCTGCCTGTGCTTGCTGGAGGTTTTGGGTACTCCATCATCGTCGTATTTAGCAGTACAGCGCCCGTGCTTCTCCAGCAGTCCTTCAACTGGTCCATGTGGGAATATGGGCTACTGGGGTGGCCAATCAGCATTGCCTATCTGCTTGGTACTCGTCTGGCGAGCGCCCTTGCAACCGGTCATAACGAAGTAAGGATGCTTCGATTTTCGGGTGCTTTGCTGTTACTTGGCGCACTCATCATGCTTATTGCATCATCACTGTTGAAAAATTCGGCTTACGCGATCTGGCTACCCTATTGCCTGATGCTTGTAGCTCAGGGAATGGCCTACCCAGTGAGTCTGTCACTGGCAAGCAGACAGTCAACAGGCGCTGCCTCTCCTGCCATGGCACTGATCGCTCTTGTTCACCAACTGCTGGCTGCCCTGACGAACTTGATATCCAGCTCCATGGGCACGAGCCCTACTGTGCTGGTTATTATTTGCGCTGGATTGGCGTCGCTCGCCTGGTTGGCGACTCGCCCCAGCACGAGTAATTAAAGGTAAAAAATGCCGCCATAAGGCGGCATTAGCAAGTCAGATACTTCTGACTTCCTAGTAACTCAACGCCTCAAATCCTATACGAATCTTCTCCTCCGGCAGCTCATCGGCGATAAACACCATCACGCTTTCGCGCGTCTCACCCTCCTTCCACTCGGTATCCCAGTCGAAGCCGTAGAGCTTCAGCACCCCCTGGAACACCAGGCGGCGGTCCTCGCCGGCAATGTTCAGCACCCCCTTGTAGCGCAGCAATTGCTTGCCGTGCTCTTCCAGCAGCTCGTTCATGAAGTCGCTGAGCCGATCGATGTCCAACGGCGTTTCGGTGCGCAGCACCAGCGTCGAGATGCGGTCAGGGGTGGCCGGCTTGAGCAGCGGGCGCAAAGTGGGCTTGAGGCTGATGCCCAGGTCCGGGTTGAGGTTGAAGCCGCGCACATCGAGCAGCTCGGCCAGGTCGATGCGGCCGTGCTCGACCACGCTGATTGCCGCCCGGCCATTGATACGCGCCAGACGCTCGCGCAGGGCGTCGACCACCTGTGGCTCGACCAGGTCGGTCTTGCTCAGCAGCAGGCGGTCGGCGAAGCCAACCTGGGCCTGGGCGATGGCCTGGGTCAGGTGCAGCTCGGCATGGGCGGTGTCGACCAGGGTGATAATGCCGTCGAGGATATAGCGCTCGCGCAGCTCTTCATCGATGAAGAAGGTCTGCGCCACCGGCGCCGGATCGGCAAGGCCGGTGCACTCGATGACCAGGCGATCGAAGGCGATTTCACCGGCATCCAGCCGCTCGAGCAACAGGTACAGGGCCCGGGTCAGGTCGCCATGGATGCTGCAGCACACGCAGCCGTTGGCCAGGGTCATGACCTGCACCGGTTCATCGCCCAGCAGCTGGCTGTCGATGCCGGCCTCGCTGAATTCGTTTTCGATCACGGCGAGCTTCAGGCCATGCTCGGCCCTGAGCATATGCTTGAGCAATGTGGTCTTGCCGGCGCCAAGGAAGCCGGTCAGCACGGTAACGGGAATCGGCGTTTGCACGCGGTTGTCTCCTGCAGCTGAAAATGAAAGTGGGAGCCCGGTTGCCCGGGCTCCCACTGGTTCACGCGTGTCGCGGGTTCAACAGCACTTGGGCCCGGACTTGCCACCATAGCGCGCTTCCTGGCGCTCGCGGAAGAACTCTTCGTAGCTCATCACCGGCTTGTCCGGGTGCTTCTTGCGCATGTGCTCGACATAGTTGTCGTAGTCGGGCATGCCGACCATCAGGCGGGCGGCCTGCCCCAGGTACTTACCCAGTCGACCCAGGTCGTTGAACATCGCGGCGATCCTCTCAAGCGTCAGGCAGGGCCTGGAACGGGGTTTCCTTGTCGGTGCGCTCCTTGCGCCCCAGGGCGGCGAGGCCGACCTTGACGGCGAAGAACAGCACGCTGAACACCACCACCAGGAACAGCACGGTCAGGCCGGCGTTGGTGTAGGCGTTGAAGATCACGTGCTGCATCTGGCCGATGTCCTTGGCCGGGGCCAGCACTTGGCCGGCATCCAGCGCGGTGCTGTACTTCTTGGCCAGGGCCAGGAAGCCGACCGCCGGGTTCGGGTCGAACAGCTTGATCAGGCCCGCGGTGGTGGTGCAGATCAGCAGCCACACGGCCGGCAGCAGGGTGACCCAGACGTAGCGCTGGCGCTTCATCTTGATCAGCACAACGGTGCCCAGCATCAATGCGATACCGGCGAGCATCTGGTTGGAGATGCCGAACAGCGGCCACAGGGTGTTGATGCCACCCAGAGGGTCGATCACGCCCTGGTACAGCAGGTAGCCCCACAACGCCACGCAACCAGCGGTGCCGATCAGGTTGGCGGTCCATGACTCGGTGCGCTTCAGTGCCGGCACGAAGCTGCCCAGCAAGTCCTGCAGCATGAAGCGACCGGCACGGGTACCGGCGTCTACCGCAGTGAGGATGAACAGCGCCTCGAACAGAATCGCGAAGTGGTACCAGAACGCCATGGTGTTCTCACCCGGCAATACCTGGTGCAGGATCTGCGCAATGCCCACCGCCAGGGTCGGTGCACCACCGGCACGGGCCAGGATGGTGTGCTCGCCGATATCACGGGCGGTGGCCTCGAGCTGCTCGGGGGTGATCATGAAGCCCCAGCTGCTCACAGTTTGCGCTACCGAGACGACGTCGGCACCGACCACCGCGGCCGGGCTGTTCATGGCGAAGTACACCCCCGGCTCGATCACCGAGGCGGCGACCATGGCCATGATGGCGACGAACGACTCCATCAGCATGCCGCCGTAGCCGATGTAGCGGGCGTTTGTTTCGTTGTCCAGCAGCTTGGGCGTGGTCCCCGAGGAGATCAGCGCGTGGAAGCCGGACACCGCGCCGCAGGCGATGGTGATGAACAGGAACGGGAACAGGGTGCCCTTCCACACCGGGCCCGTGCCGTCGGTGAACTGGGTCAGCGCCGGCATCTTCAGTTCGGGCGCGATGATCAGGATGCCGATGGCAAGGCCGACGATGGTGCCGATCTTGAGGAAGGTCGACAGGTAGTCACGCGGCGCCAGCACCAGCCAAACCGGCAGCACGGCAGCGACGAAACCGTAGCCGACCAGCATCCAGGTGATCTGCACGCCGGTGAAGGTGAACGCCGGGCCCCATACCGGATCCGCGGCGATCTGGCCCCCCAGCCAGATCGACAGCAGCAGCAGGATCACGCCGATGACCGAGATCTCGCCGATGCGGCCCGGGCGGATGTAGCGCATGTAGATGCCCATGAACATCGCGATCGGGATGGTCGCCATCACCGTGAACATGCCCCACGGACTCTCGGCCAGGGCCTTGACCACGATCAGTGCCAGCACCGCGAGGATGATGATCATGATCAGGAAGCAGCCGAACAGGGCAATGGTGCCTGGGATGCGGCCCATTTCCTCGCGGACCATGTCGCCCAGCGAGCGGCCGTTGCGGCGGGTGGAGAGGAACAGGACCATGAAGTCCTGCACCGCGCCGGCCAGCACCACGCCGGCGATCAGCCACAGCGTGCCGGGCAGGTAGCCCATCTGCGCGGCGAGCACCGGGCCGACGAGCGGGCCGGCGCCGGCGATGGCGGCGAAGTGGTGGCCGAAGAGAATGTGCTTGTTGGTCGGGACGTAGTCCAGGCCATCGTTGTTGAGCACCGCGGGCGTGGCCCGGCGGGGGTCGAGCTGCATCACCTTGGTGGCGATGAACAGGCTGTAGTAACGGTAGGCGACCAGGTAAAGGGCCACTGCCGCGACCACGATCCACAAGGCGTTGATGGCCTCACCGCGACGCAGGGCGACCACACCCAGCGCGCAGGCCCCTATGACTGCCAGCGCCAGCCACGGGATATGGCGTAGCAGGCTGTTATTGTTGTTCATGGCATGCTTCCAGCTTGAGTGGTTGGAATAGACAGCCCTCTGAGTCTAGGGCCTGCTCGCCTCCATTACCATATCCAGATGAGCGGCATCCCTACACCACGTGCTCCGACTTAGAGCGGCACCAACGCAACTCCCCTGGTATTTCTGTCAGTTGTCAAACCACTACCGCAGTTGCATCTTGAACAGGTCTTGAATACACAAGGATGTTCACAATGAAGATCAATTGCCTGCTTCACACCTCGTTCATCGGCCTGCTCGCCTCTGCGGCGATACACGCCGATGCCGCCCCCATAGCGCCAATGCATGGAGCCATGGAAGTACCCGTGGCACGCCAACTGGCTTGCTACAACGCACAGGATTTTAACTGGCCAGAAGATGGCTCAGGTATCAAGAGTCCCGGCTGCAAAGCGGCTTACCAGCACGTTTACCGCAAGTTCAACAACAACGCTCAACAGGCGGTCTATCAGTTCAACCAGTGGCACGAAGTGTCGAAGAACGTAACCGACTACCGGAATATCGAAGCAGTCAAGAAAGCTATCCACGACGGCCAGTTGTGCTCGGCGGGCAATGTCGTGGACGCTGCCGAGGTACGCAAGGCTCAGGGCGAGGTCAACCGTTCCGCACCCAACAAGCAGCTGTTGGTCCTCGCCAACGACAAGAGCGGCCTGGATCAACCCGCCGAGTGGGCCACTCAGGAACTACGCAAGGACGCCAACAACAAAGTGCACATGCGTTACAAGATCCA
The DNA here is from genome assembly GCF_054060555.1 of Pseudomonas sp. TE6283. NCBI lineage: Bacteria > Pseudomonadati > Pseudomonadota > Gammaproteobacteria > Pseudomonadales > Pseudomonadaceae > Pseudomonas > Pseudomonas sp. TE6283. The sequence goes on along the minus strand of NZ_JBSSDH010000018.1, from coordinate 58,992 downwards.
GGCCGTGCACAATCCCAGTTACTGGGAGATCTATGTGTCCAAGCCTGGCTACAACCCCGCAGAGCGCGCGCTGAAGTGGGACGACCTGGAACTGGTGCAGGAAATCGGCGACGTGCCACCTGTAAATGGGTACTACGAGCTGGAGGTCGATCTCAAGAACCACAGCGGCAAGCGTGTCATTTACAGCCGCTGGCAGCGCGTGGATCCGGCTGGCGAAGGCTTCTACAATTGCAGTGATGTGAATATCGTCGGCGGCAAATAGCCTCCGGTTGATCCTCCGAAAGGGACGGCCATGGCTGGGCTATAGTCAGAAGATCTGACGAGGATCCAGCCATGACCAGCTCCCAAGACGACCGCCGCCGTTTCCAGCGCATCGCCTTCGATGCCCCTACCGAACTGCGCCAGGGCGAGCGTCGCTGGCCTGTGAAACTACTCGACCTGTCGCTCAAGGGCTTGCTGATCGAACGCCCCCACCCCTGGGATGCCGACCTTACCCAGGACTTCGAAGCAATCATCCACCTCAACGACAAGAAAACCCGAGTGCTGATGCAGGTCGAACTGCGCCACGAGGAGCCGAGCCGCCTGGGCTTCATCTGCCTGCACATCGACATCGATTCAATGACCCACCTGCACCGTCTTGTGGAATTGAACCTGGCCGACAGCACCGAAATGATGCGCGAGCTGCGCGAACTCATCGAAGATTGATATCTCTTAGCTTGCTATCTATCTGGCTGTGACGGCTTTCCTGTCCAGCCAGACAGCTTTCATACGCCTGCAAAGCTCTTTGTACACACCCCTCTGGAACAGCATCCTGCAAGTTGGAACGCAACCTGCATCCAGGTTTCAGGCACCCTGGACGCACCAGTTCCGTCGCTACGATCAAAACTTTGTATACAATTTTTGTGGCAATTTTTTGTGCTAGTTGTCTACAGTAGCGACACAACAATAAACAGAGAGCCTGCTCCAATGACCACGTCCCCCAGCACGTCTCCCGCCCCGCGCCCCGAGGACGAGAACCTCGGCCTTGGCGCCAACCTGGCCTACGGGCTGCAGCATGTCCTGACCATGTATGGAGGGATTGTCGCCGTACCCCTGATCCTCGGCCAGGCCGCCGGCCTGGCCCCGGCGGAAATCGGCCTGTTGATCGCTGCCTCGCTGTTCGCCGGGGGCCTGGCGACATTGCTGCAGACCCTTGGCCTGCCGTTCTTCGGCTGCCAGCTGCCGCTGGTGCAGGGCGTGTCGTTCGCCGGCGTGGCGACCATGGGCGCGATCCTCGGCAGCCAGAGCGGTGGCGGCTTGCCTTCGGTGCTGGGCGCGGTGATGGCGGCCTCGCTCATCGGTTTCCTGATCACCCCGGTGTTCTCGCGCATCACCAAGTTCTTCCCGCCGCTGGTCACCGGCATCGTCATCACCACCATCGGCCTGACCCTGATGCCCGTGGCCGCACGCTGGGTGATGGGCGGCAACAGCGCCTCGCCGGAGTTCGGCAGCGTGGCCAACATCGGCCTGGCGGCCCTGACCTTCGCCATCGTCCTGCTGCTGAGCAAGCTGGGCAGCGCGAGCATCTCGCGCCTGTCGATCCTCCTGGCCATGGTCGCCGGCACCCTGATTGCCTGGGCGCTGGGCATGACCGACTTCAGCAAGGTCACCGAAGGCCCGATCTTCGCCTTCCCCACGCCGTTCCACTTCGGCATGCCGACCTTCCATATCGCCGCGATCCTGTCGATGTGCATCGTGATCATGGTGACCCTGGTGGAAACCTCGGCTGACATCCTCGCCGTGGGTGAGATCATCGACACCAAGGTCGACTCCAAGCGCCTGGGCAATGGCCTGCGCGCCGACATGGCGTCGAGCATCCTGGCGCCGATCTTCGGCTCGTTCACCCAGAGCGCCTTTGCCCAGAACGTCGGCCTGGTGGCCGTGACCGGGGTGAAGAGCCGCTATGTGGTGGCCACCGGCGGGGTAATCCTGGTGGTGCTGGGCCTGCTGCCGATCATGGGCCGGGTCATCGCTGCGGTACCGACCCCGGTCCTCGGCGGCGCGGGCATCGTGCTGTTCGGCACCGTGGCGGCCAGCGGCATCCGCACCCTGTCCAAGGTCAACTACAAGAACAACGTCAACCTGATCATCGTCGCTGCCTCGCTGGGCTTCGGCATGATCCCGATCGCGGCGCCGACCTTCTACCACAACTTCCCGAGCTGGTTCGAAACCATCTTCCACTCCGGCATCAGTTCGGCGGCGATCATGGCCATCCTGCTGAACCTGATCTTCAACCACTTCACCACCGGCAACTCGGAAAACCAGTCGGTGTTCGCCGCGGCCTACGAGCGCACCATCCAGTACTCGGACATCTCGGCCCTGCGCGATGGCGACTACTTCAAGGACGGCAAGCTGTTCGACGCCGACGGCAATGAGGTTCCGGTGCTGGAGCTTGACGAGCACGGCAACGAGGCGCCCAGGCGCAAGGCGGTTGCCGAACACTGATCGCTGACCAGGACGGTCATCGAGGGGGAGCCGACGCGCATCGTCGGCTCCCTTTTTTATCTGGTGCAGGTGTGGGAGCACCGACGCACTATCCGTGCGACAGGAAATACCTGCTCAGCGCATTCAGATCCCCCGCCTCCAGTACGCCCGCCAGATAGCGCAGCTGCAACCACGCCCGCAGGTACTCATGGCGTGCCTGCGCAAGGTCACGCCTGGCACTGAACAGCTGTTGCTCGGCATCCAGCACATCAAGGTTGACCCTTTCCCCTCCCCGCACGCTCTTGCGTGTGGCCTGCACCAGGGCCGAGGCCGCCTTCACCGCCAGGTCGTAGGCGCGGATCTTCGCCGTGCCGCTGGCACACAGGTTGAACTGCCGACGCAGTTGGGTGAGCGTGTCGTTCAACTGTGCATCCAGTTCGAACCCCACGGCATCGCGCTGGGCACGAGCCTGACGCACTGACGCCTGCACCCCGCCACCGGCATACAGCGGCACGCTCAACTGCACGCCGATGCTGTCGGTATCGTAGCGTTGGTTGTAGCTGCTCTCGGAGCTCGAACTGGAAATGCCCTTGCTGGCATAGGCACTCAACGAAGGCAGGTGCCCGGCCCGTTGCCGCTCGATGTTCTGCTCGGCGACCTCCAACCCATGGCGCTGGCTGGCCAGCTCGGCGTTGTGGGCCACGGCCAGGTCGCGCCAGCGCTCGAAACGTGTGGGGGTGAGGGGTTGGACGCGAAAATCGGCGGTCATCGGCGCCAGGTCCTCGACCGCCACCGGCTCGCCGATGATCGCCTGCAATGCGTGCAGCGCCGCATCGAGATTGTCGCCAGCCTCGATTTCCTGGGCCTGCGCCAACTCGTAGCGGGCGCGGGTTTCCAGTACATCGGTACGGGTGCCTTCGCCGCCCTTGAGCAGCCGCTCGTTGAGGGTCAACTGCTCGGCGTAGGTGCGTCGCTGGGCCTGGGCCAGGGCGATCTGTTCGTTGGCGAACAACGCTTCGCTGTAGGCGCCGAACAGGCGCACCATCAGTTCCTGGCCACGACCGCGATAGCGCTCGTCGGCCAGGGCGGCCTGGGCCACACCACGGCGGTAGTCGCTCCAGGCAGCGTAGTCGAACAACGGCTGCTCGAGGGTCAGGGTCGAGCTGTAGCTGCGGTAATCGCGCTGGGTGGTCACGTCGCCGAACTGGCTACGCTGGGTCACCTCGGAATCGTTGCGGGCGCGGTTGTAGCGATACGACAGCCTGGGCAGCAGGCCAGCGCGACCGATCGCCAGGTTTTCGAGCCCGGCCTCGCGCTCGGCGATGGAGCCCTGCCAGGTGGGATCGTTGCGCAGCGCCAGGGCATAGGCGTCACCCAGGTCCAGGGCCTGCGCCGACAGGCTCGTGAACAACAGCAGCGGGCAGGCGGCACGCAGCAGCACGGACATCCTCTTATTCCTCGGCCAGGGCGACATGCACCCGGTCGGCCAGTGGCTTGAACAGGTAGTTGAGCAGCGAACGCTCGCCGGTTCGCACGAAGGCCTCCACCGGCATGCCCGGGCGGATATCCAGGCCGGCCAGTTGGCCGAGGCCCTGGTCGCTGACCTTGATGCGCACCTGGTAGTAGGGCTGTTGGGTCTTTTCGTCGATCAGTCGATCGGCCGAGACCAATGTCACCTCGCCATCCACTCGTGGCGTGGTGCTCTGGTTGAAGGCGACGAACATCAGCTCCACCGGCAACCCGGGGCGCAGGCGGTCGATCATGTCCACCGAGGCTCGGGCTTCGACCAGCAGCGGCGCATCGCGCGGCACGATCTCCATCAGTTGCTGGCCCCGGGCGATGACGCCACCGTCGGTGAACACGCTCAGGCCCACAACGGTGCCGGCCACGGGGGCCCGTACCTGGGTATGGGCCAGCTCGAATTCGGCGCTGCGCAGGCGGTTGTCCAGATCCTCGGCGCTGGCCTGCAGCTCGGCGAGCTGCTGGCGCACCTCGTTCTGGTACTCCTGCTGGCGCTGGCCGATGCGCAGCTTGAGTTCCAGGACCTGACGCCGGGTGCGGCCGATGCTGCCGAAATCCTCGGCAATCGAGCCGTTGACCTGGGCCAGCAGGCGCTCACTGTCGAGCAGGCGATTGCGGGCGATGTAGCCATCCCGAGCCAGTTCGCGCAGGCCGCGCAACTGTTCGTCCAGCGCGTCACGCTGGGCCTGTTTGCTGGCCAGCGAGCCTTGCAGGCCCTGCAGCGAGGCTTCGGCGCCAGCGATGCTCTCGCGCAGGCCGCCAAGCTCCATCTCCAGCGCCTGGGCGCGGCTGCTGCGCAGTTGCCGCTGGCTCTCCAGCACCGTGGCCACCCAGGCACTGGCGGCCTGGTCACGCAGGCCTTGGGGGAAGTCGATCGAAGCCCTGCCATCGCGCTCGGCCAGCAGGCGCGCCTCGGCGGCGCGGGCGTTGACGTACTGTACCCGTAGCGAACCGACCTGGGCCTGGGCCTGGGTCCGGTCCATGCGCAGCACGACCTGGCCGGCGCTCACCGTGTCGCCGTCATGCACCAGCAACTGCTCGATCACCCCGCCCGTGGGGTGCTGCACGGCCTGTCGGCTACCGGCGACCATCACGCTGCCGCTGACGGGCACGCCCTTGTCCAGCGGCGCCAGCGCGGCCCACAGGAGGAAACCGCCGAAACCTGCCAGCACCAGCCAGCGGCCCACCCGGCCCGGGCGGTGTTCGTCGAGGCTGAGCAGGCTCGCCTCGGTCTTTTGCGTGGAGAGGGCGTGTACGCTCATGGTGTCAGGCTCTTGGCTGGCCGAAGGTGACGCTCAGGCCGATAGGGTTGCGTGTGGAGGATGGCGCGACGGGGGCGGGAGCCGGCCGGGCGGCCCGCTGTGCGTCCTGCAGCACCCGGGCGGTGGGGCCGAAGGCCTGCAACTGGCCGCCCTTGAGCATCAGCAGGTTGTCCAGGCCGGCCAACAGCGAGGACTTGTGGGTGATCAGGATCAATGTGCGCTTGTGCTCGCGCAGCCTGGCAATGGCCTCGACCAACGCCTGCTCCCCGGCCTCATCGAGATTGGAATTGGGCTCGTCGAGCACGATCAGCGCCGGCAGCCCATACAGCGCCCGCGCCAGGCCGATGCGCTGGCGCTGGCCGCCGGACAGGCCCAGCCCGCCCTCCCCCAACAGCGTGTCATAGCCTCCCGGCAGCTTGAGGATCATGTCGTGCACACCCGCCAGCTGCGCCGCGGCCACCACTTGCTGGGCATCCACCGCGCCGAGCCGGGCGATGTTATCGGCGATGCTGCCGGCGAACAGCTGCACATCCTGGGGCAGGTAGCCGATATGCTGCCCCAGCGCGCCACGGTCCCAGACCCTCAGGTCCGCGCCATCCAGGCGGACCTTGCCGCTCGCCGGAACAACGGCGCCGACCAGCAGCCGCGCCAGGGTCGACTTGCCCGAGCCGGACGGGCCGATGATTCCCAGTGACTCGCCCGCCGGCAGTTCGAAGCCCAGGTTGTTCAGGCACAGACGGCTGCTGCCCGGCTGCGTCGCCCCCACCTGCTCAAGTGTCAGCTTGCCGAGCGGTGCCGGCAGCGGCATGCCCGCCGGGCGCGGCGGCTGGGCCCGCAGCAGCTCGCTGAGGCGCTGATAGGCCAGGCGCGCACCACTCCATTGGCGCCACGCGCCGATCAGTTGGTCAATGGGTGCCAGCACCCGGGCCATGAGGATGGAACCGGCGATCATCATCCCCGGCGAGATCAACTGCTCGATGGCCAGCCAGGCCCCCAGGCCAAGCACCAGCGACTGCAGAGCCAGGCGCACGGTCTTGGTAAGCGCGGTGATCGCCGCGGTGCGCTCGCTGCCCAGGTTCTGCCGGGCCAGGAAGCCATGGTGCAGGCGCGCCCAGCGCTGGCGAACCGGCGCCAGCATGCCCATGGCCTCGACCACCTCGGCGTTGCGCAGGTTGGCGCTGGCCTCCAGGCCGGCCTGCTGCGACAGCTGCCCGGCCTCGGCGAACGGCGCCTGGGTCAGGCGCTCGTTGACCCAGGCCAGCAGCGTCAGCAGCACCGCCCCCAGCAGCGCCATCAGGCCGAGCCATGGGCTGAACATGAACATCACCAGCAGGTACACCGGGAACCACGGCGCATCGAAGAACGCGAACAGGGCCTGGCCGGTGGCGAACTGGCGCAGCGCGGTCAGGTCGGCGAGCATCTGCCCCGCGGCGCCCTTGTGCCCGGCCAGGCTGGCCTCGTAGGCGGCCTCGAACACCCGTGGGTTGAGGTCCATGTCCATGCGCGTGCCCAGGCGGATTACCACCTGGCTGCGCAGCCACTCCAGCAGACCCATGAAGGCGAACACCCCAAGCACCATGAGGCTGAGCATCAGCAAGGTCATCTCGTTGCGCGACGACAGGACCCGGTCGTAGACCTGCAGCATGTACAGCGCCGGGGCCAGCATCAGCACGTTGATCACCGCAGTGAACAGCGCGACGTTGCCAAGCCCGGCACGGCAGGCCCTGAGCGCCCGCAGCACTTCGTTGGCCGCGGTGGGAGCGGTTCGCATTGGTTGGAAACCTCGTAGAAGGCGCCGACCGGCGATTGCATTCGCCCTGTCGTCGCCACAGAATTCGCACCGCCGCAGCCTGGGCCCGGCAAAGACACGGGCTGCGGGGTAAGTGCATCAGATCAGCGAATGGCGGGGTGACCTTCCATTCGCTTTTTCATGCCTGTGCTCAGGCCGCCAGGGCCAGGTCCTCGGGCAGCGCCTGCACGCCGACCGCTTCGGCGGCAGCGGCGTGAGCCGGGCCGGCGGCCAGGGCCGCACCGATCTCGGCGAACGTGTTGTTGGTGGAGACGCCATAACCGGCCAGCAGGTTGTCCAGCACGCCTTCCAGGGCCGAGGTGTTGCCCTGCATCAGGCCGTAGATCACGCCCTGTACTTCGTTGCCGGCACGCCCGGCGCCCTGCGCGGCATCCAGGTCCAGGCCGTTGAAGCTGACCACGTAGTTGCCCAGGCTGAAGTCGCTGCCGCTGCCGCCACCGAGCACTTCGCCCAGGGAGACGTTGTCCAGCGAGCCCCACAGGTAGTGGTTGAGGTTGTCGCCCGGGGCCTTGGACGGGTCGAACACATAGTGCAGACCGTTGGCGCTGTCGCTGTCGGCGATGAAGGCGTAGTCCGAGTTGTTGCGACCGTGGGTGGCGTACTGGTCGCCATCGAAGGTGCCGTTGCTGAAGCCGCCGGTGTTGCTGTAGCCATGGCCGGCAGTGACGAAGCCGGCACTCCAGAAGGCCAGGTAGTCGTCGACGGTCGAGCTGGCGAAGGCGGCGTCGTAGTTAACGGAAAGGGTCATGACGGTTCCTCGTTGTTGCACAGTGATGACGAAGGCGCGTTCCGTGCCTTCGCGTCGCCCGGAATGGGCAAACCCGGTTGGTTCAGAAGCGGTACTCGAGCATGCCGCTCAAGGTGCGGCCGCGGGCCAGCGACAGGTTGTTGCCGTCGCCCATGGCCACGAAGTAGGCCTCGTCGGTGGCGTTCTCCAACGACAGGGCCAGGTTCAGGCTGGGGGTCATCCAGTAGCTGGCGTAGAGGTCGTAGACCGTGTACTGCGGCCACTGGGCCTGGTCGATCTGGTTGTAGGTATGGCTTTTGAGGTTCTCGCCGTTGCCTTCGCTGTAGCGCACCCGCATGCCCACATCCAGGGTGCGCTCGAGCAGGCGCATGCCCAGGGTCAGGGCGCCACGGTCGGCGGGCATGTACGAGGCGTTGCCCATGATGTCGCCGCAGCTGACGATGTTGTTGGTGTCGCTGGCGCCCTCGGCTCGTGATACGCGCACCGGCAGCATGATGATGCGGCTGCCCACCCGCACCGGGCGCATGACGGTGCCGGCGCTGACCAAACGCTGTGCGCCACCCATGTAGAACTGGTTGGAACAGAACTCGTTGCTGCCGATCATGTGGGTGTAGCTGAGCTGGCCGTAGTAGGCGCCGGCATCGTAGTCCAGGCTGTACTCCACGCCGCGAAATCGCGTGGTCTCCAGGTTGTTCTGGTAGGCCGAACGGCCCAGGGCGATACCCGCCACGCTGCTGCCGGGCAGCGAGACGTTGGTGTCGAGGAACGAGAAGTTGTCGATGCGCGTATCGAAGTAGGCGACCTTGGCGCCGAAACGGTCGCCGTCGCGCAGCAGCGACTCCTTGAAGATGTTCAGCCCCAACTCCCAGTTGTGCGACTCCTCGGCCTTGAGGAACGGATTGGGGTAGACCATCTCGGCACTGCCGCCGGCATGCGGGCGGCCGCTCATGAACACTTCGGTCACCGCTGGCGGGCGCCAGCCACGGCCCCAGCGGGTGTAGACCTGCAGCCAGTCCGGCCCGGGCTTGAGCGCGATACCGAAGGTCGGCGAGAAGCGGCCCTCCTCGGTGTCCTCGTCGAAGATCATGTGGGTCTGCTGGCGGGTAAGGCCGACCTCGGTGACGCCTTCAGGGTACATCCAGGTGGTGACCCCGGTCTTGCCGCTCAGGCGATAACGGTCGTAGCGCAGCCCGGCATCCAGGGTGAGCCAGTCGTCATGCTCGTAGGTGACCTTGCCGAACAGGCTGGCCATCACTCGCTTGCCCTTGGGGTTGGCGCCCTGCACGTAGGGTAGCGACTCCACCTCGTTGACTGCGGCGACGCGCTCGGTGCTGGGGCGGAAGCTGTCCTGGAACAGCTCGGTGCCGTAGTTGAAGCTCAGGGTGTCGGCCTGTCCCAGGTGCCAGCGCGAGGTGTTCTGCAGCTGCAGGCCCCAGGTGTCGGTCTGGAAGCGGTCGGTGTAGGCCTCGACGCGGTTGCCGGTGGCGGCGCTGGACAGGTTGTCGGCGTTCCAGCGGTCCTGGCGGGTGGTCACGTAGTACAGCTTGGCCTTGAAGTCGATCAGGTCGTTGTCCGGGGTTACGCTGTAGTCCAGTGCGGCATTCTTCGCATTGATGTCGTTGGTGCCGGTGACCCGGTAGTAATAGCGGTTGGCGTTGCTGTCGTTGTAGGTCCAGGCGTCCTTGCTGTCGGTGTCGGTCTCGATGTAGCTGAACTGCAGGCGCTGGTCGTCGGCGAGGTTGAGGCCGAGCTTGAACAGCTGCGAACGGGTCACGCTGTCCATCGCCCCCACTTCGCCGTGCAGCCAGCTCTTCCAAGCCTCGCGGTTCTCCAGCTTGCCGCGGATCTGCGTGCCCAGGTTGTCGGCGTTCTGCGTACCGCTGCGGTAGTTGCCGAAATGCCGTTCGCTGTGGCCAAGCAGGATATCGCCGGCTTCATTGCCGACGGCGAACAGTGCACTGCCATTGAAGTAGGTGCCATTGCCCTGCTCGCCGATACCGTGGCCGGCGCGCAGGCGCCCTCCGATTTCCTTTCCCGGACCGAGCAGGTCGCGGGCATCGACGGTGTTGAAGCTGGCGATGCCGCCGATCACCCCGGCGCCGCCCATGCCGGCCGAGGTGCCCTTGTCGATCTCGACACCCTGGATGAACTCCGGGTCGATGAACATCACGCCGTTGCGCTGCTGGTGGCCGTTGACGTTGAAGTTCTGGCGCATGCCATCGATGTTCATGTTGACCCGGCCATAGTCCTGCACGCCGCGGATGTTCACCGACAGTCCGGGGTCGCGCTGGTTGACGGCGGTGTACACGCCCGCGGTCTGCTCGAGCAGGTCGGCGGCATGACGTGGGGCGCGCTGCTCGATCTGCTCACGGGTAATGACACTCACTGATCGCGGGGCCTGGTACACCCAATCACCATCGCGCTGCGAATCGACATGGGTCGCGCCCAGCTCCAGCGCCTCGCCGTCCTGGACGATTCGCTCCAGGCCGACCTGCCCGGCGGCACTGAAGCGGTAGCGTACTGGCATGCCGCGCAGCAGTTGGCGCAGGCCCTCTTCGGCCGGGTAGCTGCCCTGCAGCCCTTCGCTGCGCAGGCCGGCCAGCTTGCGGCTGTCGAAGAACACCTGCACACCGGACTGCTCGGCGTAGGCCAGTACCGCGCTGTCGAGCGACTGGGCCGGAATGTCGAAACGCACCAGGTTGCGGCTGGCGGTGCTTGGCGAATCGGCGGCGTGTGCCTGGCCGATCCCCATCGGCAGTACACAGCTGCCCAGGACCAGGCTGCCGGCCAGGGCGAGGCGGCCCAGAGGGCGCAAGGATTGTTGTCGTGGCGTGCTCACTGCGGTTGCTCGTCCGTTGTTGGCGTTTTCTAGTAATGAAAATCAATCTCAACAATCAGACGAGCTGCGCAGGAAAAGTCAGTAAATTAAATTGAAAGTATTTTACCGAAGCCGCATTCAGTACAGCACGGCCAAGCCTGGAAGCTCGATCAGCCGGGCCTTGAGCTCTTCACCGAGCACCACCGGGGCGGTGCCTAGCTGGTCGAGGCGGAATACGCCGCTGACCTCACGCCGGGCCAGTGCGTCACTGGCAACTACCAACTGGCCTGCACGGTAGCGATTGAGCCGGGCGACCACCTCGGCGAGCGGCTGGCGTTCGAACACCAGCACTCCGCGCTGCCAGTCCGTGGCTCGCCGCAGATCGTGACCCGGCCAGGGTCGTACCCCCTTGTGCTGGTCATAGCGCAGGCTGTCGCCCTGCTCCAGTAACTGACTGGCCTGCCCCTGCAACGGCGGCACCTGCAGGTCGACCGCGACGCTGTGCTCCAGCATGCCGACCCAGCCCCCCTCGCCCGCCGCGCCAACCACGAAGCGTGTACCGAGGGCGCGGCTGGTAGCCCCGGCGTATTCGACCACGAACGGGCGTGCGTCCCGGGACGTGACCGGTGCGGCAGTGAAGATGGCTTCACCGAACAACAGGCGCACGCGGCGCTCCTGATCGTCGAAGGCAAGCTGGACGGCGCTGCGGCTGTCCAGTTCGACCTGGCTGCCATCGGGCAGGCTCACCCGGCGTACCTCGCCGATACCCGTCAGGTAGTCCGCGCGCCAACCTAGCCAGGCCTGCGGCCCTTGCTGCACGGCCAGCACGGCCAGCAACAGCGCCGCCGCGCTGGCGACAGCCCGGCGCAACCGAGGTCGCCGTCGCCGCATCGGGCTGCCCTGGAGGGGAGTCGTGGGGCGAGCGCTCGAGACGGCGGGCAAGCGTGCCAATTGCCCAAGGTCAGCCCAGGTGGCCTGGGCGAACCCATAGGCACGGGCATGCCGGGGATCGCTGGCGCACCACTGGTCCAAGGCGTGCTGCTGCGCCGGGTTCAGGGGACCGGCCTGCTGCAGCACCACCCACTCGGCGGCCTGCTCGCGGATGGCTTGCTCGTTCTGGCTGCTCACACGGTTCTCTCGCGATCTGGTTATGTCTGGGCTGACGTCTGAAGCGGCATTTGTCAGTAAACCGTTGGTCATTCGGTTTCCTGCAGGCACTGCATCACATAGGCCAGGGCCTTGGCCAGATGCTTTTGCACCGAGCTGTCGGAGATCCCCAGGTGCCGGGCGACCTCGGCGTGGGTCATGCCCTCCAGGCGGTTCAGGCGAAAGATTTCCCGGGTGCGCTCGGGCAGCTCACCGAGGATCGCCTGCAGGCGGCGCAGGTGCTGTTCGCGCACGGCCTGCTCCTCAAGCCCAGGGGTGTCCTCGACGATCGCCTCGAAGGCCTCGTGGGGCACCGTGTCAGTCTTGCGTCGCTGCTGCTGGCGCACGTGATCGATCATCAGGTTGTGCGCCGTGCGGTACAGGTAGGCCTGGGCGTTTTCGATGGGCTCGTGACGCTGCTGCTCGGCCAGGCGCAGGAAGCTGTCCTGCACCAGGTCGGCCGCCAACTGCGGGTCGCGCACCTTGCGCGAGAGCAGGCCCTGAAGGTTTTTCGCGTGCTTCGTGAACAGCCGCTTGAGGTCGAACTCCGCCACACGCTCTCCATGGGGTGGTCGCAAGGTGGCGGTATGCTACTGGTTATTGAGAATCACTTGCAAGAAACAGCACTACTCGAAAAGTGCATCCAGCGCTTGTTCCAGACGGGTTACGGCAATCACCTGCAAGCCGGCGGGCGCTTCCTTGGGCGCGTTGCCCTTGGGCACGATGGCGCGCTTGAAGCCATGCTTGGCGGCCTCCTTCAGGCGCTCCTGGCCACTGGGCACCGGCCGCACCTCGCCCGACAGGCCGATCTCGCCGAATACCAGCAAGCCATGGGCCAGCGGACGGTTGCGCAGGCTCGACATCACCGCAGCCAGCAATGCCAGGTCGGAGGCTGTTTCCAGCACTTTCACACCACCGACGACGTTGAGGAATACATCCTGGTCATGGGTAGGGATGCCGCCGTGCCGGTGCAGCACCGCCAGCAGCATGGCCAGGCGGTTCTGGTCCAGGCCCAGGGTCACCCGGCGCGGGTTGGCCAGGTGACTGTCGTCGACCAGCGCCTGGACCTCCACCAGCATCGGCCGGGTCCCTTCCCAGGTGGCCATGACCACGCTGCCCGGCACTTCCTCCTGGGTACGGTTGAGAAAGATCGCCGAGGGGTTGGAGACTTCCTTCAGGCCACGGTCGGTCATGCCGAACACGCCCAGTTCGTTGACCGCGCCGAAGCGGTTCTTCACCGCCCGCAGCAGGCGCAGGCGGCCATCGGACTCGCCCTCGAAATACAGCACGGTATCGACCATGTGCTCGAGCACCCGGGGCCCGGCCAGCGAGCCTTCCTTGGTGACGTGGCCGACCAGGAAGATCGCCGTGCCGCTTTGCTTGGCGTAACGCACCAGCAACGCCGTGCTCTCGCGCACCTGGGCGACACCGCCCGGGGCCGACTGCAACTGCTCGGTGAAGATGGTCTGGATCGAGTCGATGACCATCACCCGCGGCTTTTCCTGGCGCGCGGTGGCGATGATGGTCTCGATGCAGGTTTCGGTCATGACCTTGAGCTGGTCCTGGGGCAGGCCCAGGCGCCGGGAGCGCATGGCCACCTGCTGCTGCGACTCCTCGCCGGTGACATACAGCGCCGGCATCTGCGTGGCGATGTTGCACAGGGTCTGCAGGAGGATGGTGGACTTGCCGATCCCCGGATCACCGCCGATCAACACCACCGAGCCGTCCACCAGGCCACCGCCGAGCACGCGGTCGAGTTCGGTGCTGCTGGTGGTGAAGCGCGGAATCTCCTCGACACTGACTTCGGCCAGGGTCTTGATCTGTGCCTGCTGCCCGGTCCAGCCGGCCCGCCCGCTCGGCGCCGCGGCGCCGCCGCTTTCGATCATGGTCTCGACCAGGGTGTTCCAGGCACCGCAGTCACCGCACTGGCCGGCCCATTTGGGGAAGGTCGCGCCGCACTCTGTGCAGCCATACAAGCGCTTGGCCTTGGCCATGGGCGGGTCTCCTGGGAAAAACCGCCATGATAGCCGAACACGGACGTGTCCCGGAGGCCGCGGCAGGCGACAAAACTATTCGCTCTAAACACAGTCTGTAGCTGCGAACATCGCGCATGAAGCGTTTTAGTGGCTTACACTGCGGTTACCTCTCCATTCGTAACAAAGGAATACAGCATGGGCATGCTCAGTGAATTCAAGGCCTTCGCGGTCAAGGGAAATGTCGTCGACATGGCGGTAGGTATCATTATCGGCGCGGCGTTCGGCAAGATCGTCTCTTCCTTTGTCGGCGACGTGATCATGCCCCCGATCGGCCTGCTGATCGGCGGGGTGGATTTCAGCGACCTGGCCATCACGCTAAAGGCCGCCGAAGGTGATGTGCCCGCAGTGGTGCTGGCGTATGGCAAATTCATCCAGACCATCCTTGACTTCATCATCGTAGCCTTCGCCATCTTCATGGGCGTGAAGGTGATCAATCGCCTCAAGCGCGAAGAAGCCGTGGCCCCGACCGCACCGCCGGTGCCGAGCGCCGAGGAAACCCTGCTGACCGAGATTCGCGACCTGCTCAAGGCGCAGAACCGACAGCCCTGAAGCACAAAACGACTGGGGCCGCTTCGCGGCGGCCCCAGTGACGACGACCCTCAAGGCGCCGTTGATCCTTACCAGTAGTTCTCCACCGCCACCTGCCCCGGCCGCTTGCTCAGGCTCAGTTGCAGGTCGCGCGCCTTGAGCACCTTGCGTGTCTCGTCGATCATTTCCGGGTTGCCACACAGCATGATCCGCGAATGTTCCGGCGACAGCGCCAGCCCCGCCGCCTTTTCCAGCTCACCGTTCTCGATCAGCGTGGTGATCCGCGCATTCAACGCGCCCGGGTGTTGCTCTCGGGTCACCACCGGGATGAACTGCAGCTTGCCCGCGAACTCCGCCAGGTAGTCGCGCTGCTCCAGCGCGGCGATTTCGTCCACATACGCCAGCTCCTTCGCCTCGCGCACCGAGTACACCAGCTTGATGTTGTCGAAGCGCTCCCAGGCCTCGAAGTCCTGCAGAATCGACATGAACGGCGCAATGCCGGTGCCGGTGGCCAGCAACCACAGGTCGCGCCCCCCCACGAAACGGTCGAGGGTCAGGTAGCCGAAGGCCTGACGGTCGATCAGCAAGGTATCGCCTTCACCCAGGCGGCTCAGTTCGCTGGTGAATTCACCGCCCGGCACCACGATGGAGAAGAAGTCGAGGAACTCGTCATGGGGCGCACTGACCATGGAATAGGCGCGCCAGGCCACGCTGCCATCGGCCTTGCTCACCCCGAGGCGGGCGAACTGGCCGGCGCGGAAACGGAATCCGGCATCGCGAGTGACACGCAGGGAAAACAGGTTGGGCGTCAGGGGCTGGACGTCGAGCAGAGTCTGGCGGGTGAATTTGTCGGCGCTGGCGGTCATGACGGGCTCCATGGATCAGATGCGCACAGTTTCGCGCAAAGCGCCGGAGATAAACACCGTCGGTTTGTAAGGTATCGATCGGGAGTGACCGTAATCAGCTAAGAAGGCGTGACAGCTATAGCGAAAAAACCCAGCACAGCGTTAGGAGATTTCCTACACTTCGCTCCGTACACCGCCGTTTTTGGATCCAACGCCAAGCGCAGGAGCTTCAGCGATGCCACATTGGAAAAGCGAGCAACTCCAGCAGTTGCTGGATGAGCGGGAGCCGAAAGCGCTATTCAGCCATGCGGTGAAACTGGCCCAGGCACTCAACATGGAGTTCGTTGGCTTGGCACTGCACCTCCACGTGGCAGCCCGTGGTCCACAGGTAATCCTCTACAACAACTATCCAGGTGCCTGGAATGAGCGTTACCAAGCTGAGGACTTCATCAAAATAGACCCGACAGTATCAAAATGCCACCACACAACACTGCCACTCGTCTGGAACGACGATCTCTACCGTGAGGTACCACAACTGCGTGAAGCCGCCTCAGCGTATGGCATGACCCATGGCTGGAGTCAGTCGATACATGACCAGCAGCACAATGAAAGTCAGTTGAGCGTCTCCAGACCCGTGGGTGTAATCACCCGTGAAGAACTCTTCGCGAAGAGTGCCCAGGTGATGTGGCTGTGCAACACGTTGCACGCTGTTCTCTGCGCGCATCATCTGCAGAAGTGCAGCCCGATCCCGCAACTGAGCGAGCGCGAACTCGAAGTACTCAAGTGGTCCGCCGCCGGCAAGACCGCCGCCGACGTGGCGATGATCCTCTCGCTCTCCACCAGTACCGTGAACTTCCATATCCGCAGCGTGATCACCAAGACCAACGCCTCCAACAAGGCCGGCGCCATCGCCATCGCCGCCTTGCGCGGCCTGCTCTGACAGCCCGTCCCCCACCCAGGCGCAAAGCCCTGTAGAATCACCCGCCGCAAGCCCGCCGCGCAGCGCGCCGGGCAGGATTCGCAGCAGAGCCCCACGTCATGCCCCTGTTCAACAGCCCCTTCGCCGACCTCGACCTGATCCGCCAGCCGGCCCAGGCCAATGACCCGCTGCTGGCCTTCGACGCCGCCGACCAGTACCTGCTGGAACACCTGGCCGCCCAGGTGCCACAGGCGAGCTGCAGGGTGCTGGTGCTCAACGACAGCTTCGGCGCCCTTGCCGCGAGCCTCGCGGGGCATGTGCAGGTGACCAGCAGCGGCGACTCGCACCTGGCGCACCTGGCCCTGGAGAAGAATCTGGCGGGTAACGGCAGGCCGTTCGACAGCGTGCCCTTCATCCCGGCCAGCGAGACCTTCCCTGGCCCGTTCGACCGTGTGCTGGTGCGTGTTCCAAAGACCCTGGCCCTGCTCGAGGAACAGCTGATCCGCCTGCAAGGCCAACTGGCGCCCGGTGCCCAGGTGATCGCCGGGGCCATGATCAAGCACCTGCCCCGCGCCGCCGGCGACCTGATGGAGAAATACATCGGCCCGGTCCAGGCGTCGCTGGCGCAGAAGAAGGCGCGTCTGCTGATTGCCAGCGTCGGCGAACGCCCGACCGCACGCTCGCCCTACCCCAGCCGCTACCGCCTGGACAGCCCGGCCCTTGAGTTGGTCAACCACGCCAATGTGTTCTGCCGCGAAGGCCTGGACATCGGCACCCGCGCCTTCCTGCCGCACCTGCCACGCGACTTGGGTCGTGCCCGGGTCGCCGACCTGGGCTGCGGCAATGGCGTGCTGGCGATCGCCTGCGCCCTGGCCAACCCGGATGCACAGTTCACCCTGGTCGACGAGTCGTACATGGCGGTGCAGTCGGCGCGGGAGAACTGGCAGGCGGCGCTGGGCGAGCGCGAAGTGACGATCAGGGCCGCGGATGGCCTGGCCGGCCAGGAGAAACAATCGCTGGACGTGGTGCTGTGCAACCCGCCGTTCCACCAGCAGCAGGTGGTGGGCGACTTTCTCGCCTGGCGCATGTTCCAGCAGGCCCGGGAGGCGCTGGAAGTCGGTGGGGCGCTGTACATCGTCGGTAACCGCCACCTGGGCTATCACAGCAAGCTGGCGCGGTTGTTCCGAGGGGTCGAGCAGGTGGCGGCGACGCCGAAGTTCGTGGTGCTCAAGGCCCGGAAATAAACACCCAGTAGAAAACGAGAAAAGCCCGCTCCTACTGGTCCCGTAGGAGCGGGCTTGCCCGCGATAGGGCTGCACCGCAGCCCTCGCAACCTAGTGGGTACTAAGGCCGGCAGCATTCATGAACATGCGCATGCCATAAGCCACCACCCCAAGCGCCGCCACGCTCAGCCCCCAGATCAGCACCAGCCAACCCAGGCGTTGCCAGAGCGGCTTTTTCTCTTCGACGTTCATCACGATGCGCTCCTAGTGATAGCCATCTTCATGGGTCACCTTGCCGCGGAACACGTAGTAGCTCCAGTAGGTGTAACCAAGAATGAACGGCAGGATGAACAGCGTGCCCACCAGCATGAAGCCCTGGCTCTGCGGTGGCGCCGCGGCGTCCCAGATGCTGATCGACGGCGGGATGATGTTCGGCCACAGGCTGATGCCCAGTCCACTGTAGCCCAGGAAGATCAGCACCAGGGTCAACAGGAACGGCGTGTAGTGGGCATCGCGTGCCACCGCCCGCAGCAGGCCGTAGAACGTCACCAGCACCAGGATCGGCACTGGCATGAACCAGATCAGGTTGGGCATGCTGAACCAGCGCTCGGCGATCTGCGGGTAAGCAATCGGCGTCCACAGGCTGACCACACCGATGACCGCCAGCAGGACCAGCGCCAGTGGCCGAGCGATATCATGCATCTGCTTCTGCAATGGCCCTTCGGTCTTCATGATCAGCCAGGTGCAGCCCAGCAGAGAGTAGGCGACGATCAGGCCCAGGCCACTGAACAGCGTGAACGGCGTCAGCCAATCCAGGGTGCCGCCGACGAACTTGCGATCGACCACCTTGAAGCCCTCGATGAAGGCGCCCAGGGCCACGCCCTGGAAGAAGGTCGCCACCAGCGAACCCCAGATGAACGCCTTGTCCCAGATGTGGCGCTTGTTGGCTCGGGCCTTGAAGCGGAACTCAAAGGCCACGCCGCGGAAGATCAGCCCCACCAGCATCAGGATCAACGGCAGGTACAGTGCTTCGAGCACCACTGAGTAGGCCAGCGGGAAAGCGCCGAACAGTGCCGCGCCGCCCAGCACCAGCCAAGTCTCGTTGCCGTCCCATACCGGGGCGACGGTGTTCATCATCACATCGCGGTCATGCTCGTCCTTGACGAAGGGGAAGAGCATGCCGATGCCCAGGTCGAAACCATCCATCACCACGTACATCATGACGCCGAAGATGATGATCACGGCCCAGATCAGCGGAAGATCGATACCCATCTCAGTTCCCCTTGCTCAGGCTGGCGGAGTCGGCCTCATGGCCGTCATCGGCGGCGGACAGCGGCCGCGCCGGCGTGCGTTTCTGGCCAGGGCCTCCGGGGGGCTGCGTGTCGCCCTCGCCCGTGTGCGGACCTTTGCGCACCAGACGCATCATGTAGCCGAGCCCGGTGCCGAACAGGGCGAAATAGACTACAACGAACATCACCAGAGTGAAGCCGAGTTGCGCATAGCTGTGGTTGGACACGCCGTCGGCGGTACGCATCAGGCCGTAGACAACCCAGGGCTGACGACCGACCTCGGTGGTGAACCAGCCGGCGAGGATGGCGATCAAGCCAGATGGGCCCATCCACAAGGTCAGGTAGAGGAACGGACGCGAGCTGTACAGCGTGCCGCGCTTGCGCAGCCAGAGGCTCCACAGGCCAACGAAGATCATCAGCATGCCCAGGCCGACCATGACCCGGAACGACCAGAACACGATGGTCGAGTTGGGCCGGTCCTCGGGCGGGAAATCCTTCATCGCCGGGACCTGCTTGTCCAGGCTGTGGGTGAGGATCAAGCTGCCAAGCGCCGGGATCTCGATCTTGAAGCGGGTGGTCTCGGCCTGCATGTCGGGAATGCCGAACAGGATCAGCGGGGTCGGCTCGCCGGGCTTGTTCTCCCAGTGGCCTTCGATGGCGGCTATCTTCACCGGCTGGTGCTTGAGGGTATTCAAGCCATGGAAGTCACCGATCACCGCCTGCACCGGCGCGACGATCAGCGCCATCCACATGGCCATCGACAGCATCTTGCGCACCGCCGGGTTGTCGCGCCCGCGCAGCAGGTGCCAGGCCGCCGAGGCGCCGACGAAGAACGCGGTGGCAACGAAGGCCGCGGTGGCCATGTGCATCAGCCGGTAGGGGAACGACGGATTGAAGATCACCGCGAACCAGTCCACCGGGATCACCTGGCCGTTGACGATCTCGTAGCCCTGGGGCGTCTGCATCCAGCTGTTGGAAGCGAGGATCCAGAACGTCGATACCAGCGTGCCGAGCGCCACCATGCACGTGGCGAAAAAGTGCAGGCCACGCCCGACACGGTTCCAGCCGAACAGCATGACCCCCAGGAAACCGGCCTCGAGGAAGAAGGCGGTCAAGACCTCGTAGGTGAGCAAGGGACCGGTGATGGAGCCGGCAAAGTCGGAGAACTGGCTCCAGTTGGTGCCGAACTGATAGGCCATGACCAGGCCAGAGACCACGCCCATGCCGAAGTTGACGGCGAAGATCTTCGACCAGAAGTGGTAGAGGTCACGGTAGGTGTTGTCGCCGGTCTTCAGCCAAAGGCCTTCGAGCACCGCCAGGTAGCTCGCCAGGCCAATGGTGATGGCCGGGAACAGGATGTGAAAGGACACGGTAAAGGCAAACTGGATTCGGGCGAGCTCTAAGGCTTCCAATCCGAACATGGTGCTTCCTCTTCAGGTAATCCGGCGACCGGGCTCATGGCCTGTCGCCCACTGCCCCCACGGGTATCGAGTGCGGCGCGTTGGAATTGTTCTGTTCGATCGCGGGGATTCCGGCCCAAGGGCCAAGATCGTTGCATCTGGAACGATTGATCCAGATCAACGACTGAATGGAAGCATAGTCCCGAATGACCCATCCGGATGTGTGGTTGATTGCCGCGTGACCGGTTGCCTCACCCTCTTTTTTTGCGTGCGGAAAGGTGATCCACGCGGCTTCCAGCAACTATTTGTTACAAACAGATGTTACTCTTCAGCCCCCTCTAGTACCGAGGTCGCAGGCTCCCCGATGTCCGATTCCGCCCCGCAACTGCTGCGCCATCACCGCCCCTTCCTCGCCTTCTGGCTGGCCCGCGTATTCACCGCCAGCGGCTTCCAGATGCTCACCGTGGCCATCGGCTGGCATCTCTACCAGCTCACCGGCAATGTGCTCGACCTGGGCCTGGTCGGGCTGGTCGAGTTCGCCCCGCGGGTCCTGTTCATGCTGCACACCGGGCATGTCGCCGACCGCTACGACCGGCGCAAGGTCGCCGCCCTGTGCCAGACCCTGCAGGCGCTGATCGCCCTGGCGCTGGCCGTGGGCAGCTTTACCGACAACGTCAGCCGTGAACTGATCTTCGTCCTGGCCTTCCTGCTGGGTGCCGCCCGCTCGTTCGAGATGCCGGCGACCCAGGCCTTGCTGCCCAACGTGGTGCCGCCCGGACTGTTCCCCCGCGCGGTGGCGGCCTCGGCCTCGGCGACCCAGGCGGCGACCATCGTCGCCCCGGCGGTGGGCGGCCTGCTCTACGCCCTCGGCAGTACCTGGGTGTACGGTCCGACCGTAGTCCTCTATCTCATTGCCTGCCTTTTGACCCTGAGCCTTGATGCCCGTCGGCAGCAGCCGCAGCCAGGCAGGGCCAACCTCGACTCGCTGCTGGCCGGGATCCGCTTCATCCGTAGTCGTCCGGATATCCTCGGCGCCATCTCGCTGGACCTGTTCGCCGTGCTGCTCGGCGGCGCCACCGCGCTGCTGCCGGTGTTCGCCAAGGACATCCTGCTCACCGGAGCCTGGGGCCTGGGCCTGTTGCGCTCGGCGCCCGCTGTCGGGGCATTGCTGATGTCGCTGTGGCTGGCGCGCTTCCCGGTGGAACGCAAGGTGGGTCTGACCATGTTCACCGCAGTGGGCATATTTGGCGTGGCGACCATCGCCTTCGGCCTGTCCACTTCGTTCTGGTTCTCCCTGGCGGTACTGGTGGTGCTGGGCGCGGCGGACATGATCAGCATGGTCATCCGCAGCGCCTTCGTGCAACTGGAGACGCCGGACGAGATGCGTGGCCGGGTGAGCGCGGTGAACGGGCTGTTCATCGGTGCCTCGAACCAGCTTGGCGAGTTCGAGTCGGGCGTTACCGCGCACTGGTTTGGCACGGTACCGGCGGTGGTGCTCGGCGGCGTGGGCACGCTGGTGGTGACCGGGGTGTGGATGAAGCTGTTCCCGACCTTGACCCATCGGGACCGTATGCACAACGGCTGACAAGTCCTGGTATTGCGTTTACGGGAGCGGGCTCGCCCCGCGATTTCACAGGCCCGGACGCTTGCGCCTGACCGATCCGACGAAATCGCGGGGCAAGCCCGCTCCCACGATAGGCCCCTGCCCCCCTTGCTGGTATGATGCGCGGCTTTTTTCCGCCCCACACAAAACCACGGTATCCGGTACGGTCTGTGCTTTGCTGTTGGGGTCGATACATTCACGGCGCGAGGGCGCCCGGGGAGCAGGCATGCTGGAAAGGCTGTTTCAACTAAAAGCACACGACACCAATGTGCGCACCGAGATTCTCGCGGGCGTCACCACCTTCCTGGCCATGGCCTATATCCTGTTCGTCAACCCGAGCATCCTCGGCGAGACCGGCATGGACAAGGGCGCGCTGTTCGTCGCCACGTGCCTTGCCGCGGCTATCGGCTCGGTGACCATGGGCATCATCGCCAACTACCCGATCGCCCTGGCGCCGGGCATGGGCCTGAACGCCTTCTTCACCTACACCGTGGTCCTGCACATGGGCCACACCTGGCAGGTGGCACTGGGCGCGGTGTTCCTCTCGGCGGTGCTGTTCTTCCTGCTGTCGATCTTCCGCATCCGCGAGTGGATCGTGAACAGCATCCCGCTGCCGCTGCGCTCGGCCATCGCTGCCGGCATCGGCCTGTTCCTGGCGCTGATCGCCCTGCATAACGCGGGTATCGTCGTCGATAACCCGGCTACCCTGGTGGGCCTGGGCGACCTCAGCAAACCGGCGCCGATCCTCGCCACCCTGGGCTTCTTCCTGATTGTCGCCCTCGAGTCGCTGAAGGTCCGCGGCGCGGTGCTGATCGGCATCCTGGCCGTGACCGTGGCCTCGATCGTGATGGGCGTCACCCCGTTCGGCGGCGTGGTCTCGATGCCGCCGTCGCTGGCCCCGACCTTCCTGCAGCTGGACATCGCCGGCGCCCTCGACGTCGGTCTGGTCAGCGTGATCTTCGCCTTCCTGTTCGTCGACCTGTTCGACAACTCCGGCACCCTGATCGGTGTGGCCAAGCGCGCCGGCCTGATGGGCAAGGACGGTCACATGCCGAAGATGGGCCGCGCCCTGATCGCCGACAGTACCGCCGCCATGGCCGGTTCCCTGCTGGGCACCTCGACCACCACCAGCTACATCGAGTCGGCGGCGGGCGTGAGCGCGGGCGGGCGCACCGGCCTGACCGCCATCGTGGTCGCCGTCCTGTTCCTGCTGGCGCTGTTCTTCGCCCCGCTGGCCGGCAGCGTGCCGGCCTTCGCCACCGCGCCGGCCCTGCTGTTCGTCGCCGTACTGATGGCCTCGGGCCTGGCCGAGATCAACTGGGACGACGTCACCGAAGCCGCGCCGGTGGTGGTGACCGCCCTGGCCATGCCACTGACCTACTCGATCGCCAACGGCATCGCCTTCGGCTTCATCGCCTGGACCGCCATCAAGCTGATCTCCGGCCGTCACCGCGACCTGAACCCGGCGCTGGTGATCCTGTCGATCCTGTTCGTCATCAAGCTGGGCTGGTTCCCCGCATGAGTGCTGTCCTGGATCCTTCACAATACGACGCGCAACTGGCGGCCAAGGCCGCCCGCCTGCGCGAGCTGCTGGCCCCGTTCGGCGCGCCGGAGCCGGCGCTGTTCGACTCACCACGCGAGCACTATCGCCTGCGCGCCGAGTTCCGCCTGTGGCGCGAGGGCGGTCAACGTCACTACGCGATGTTCGCCCCGGGCGAGAAACACAAGGCTATCCTGATCGACGATTTCCCCATCGCCAGCGAGCGCATCAATGAACTGATGCCACGCCTGAAGGCCGCCTGGCAGGGCAACGAGGCACTCGACAATCGCCTGTTCCAGGTCGAGTTCCTCACCACCCTGGCCGGTGACGCGATGGTCACCCTGTGCTATCACCGCCCTCTGGACGAAGCCTGGGAAGCCGCCGCGCAGCAACTGGCCAGCGACCTGAACGTCAGCGTCATCGGCCGCTCCAAGGGCAAGCGCGTGGTGATCGGCCGCGACTACGCGGTGGAGAAACTTGACATCGCCGGCCGTACCTTCAGCTACCGCCAGCCCGAAGGTGCCTTCACCCAGCCCAACGGCGCGGTGAACCAGAAGATGCTCGGCTGGGCCTTCGAAGCCATGGGCGAGCGCCAGGACGACCTGCTGGAGCTGTACTGCGGCAACGGCAACTTCACCCTGCCGCTGGCGACCCGCGCGCGCCAGGTGCTGGCCACCGAGATCAGCAAGACCTCGGTCAACGCCGCCTTGCATAACCTCGACGAGAACGGCGTGGACAACGTGCGCCTGGTGCGCCTGTCGGCCGAGGAGCTGACCCAGGCGCTGAACGATGTCCGCCCGTTCCGCCGCCTGGAAGGCATCGACCTGAAAAGCTATGACTTCGGCACCGTGTTCGTCGACCCGCCGCGCGCCGGCATGGATCCGGACACCTGCGAGCTGACCCGCCGCTTCGAGCGCATCCTGTACATCTCGTGCAACCCAGAGACCCTGGCGCAGAACATCGCCCAGTTGCAAGATACCCACCGTATCGAACGCTGTGCGCTGTTCGACCAGTTCCCCTACACCCATCACATGGAAAGCGGGGTACTGCTGGTTCGGCGCTGATCCGCGATGCGGTGGGGCCTCCCTGGCCCCACCGCACGCAGCCAGGAGTGTTGATGGACCAGTTGAGTGCCATGCAAACCTTCCGCCGGGTCGTCGACCTCGGCAGCTTCAGCGCCGCCGCCAGCCAGGCGGGCATGTCGCACACCGTACTGTCCCGCCAGGTGAAGCAACTCGAACGCCACCTCGGCACGCAATTGCTCACCCGCACCACCCGCCGCCTGCACCTGACCGAGGCCGGCGCGCTCTTCTATCGCCACTGCGTGCAGATCCTCGAGCAAATGCAGGCCATGACCCTCGAGCTCTCCGAACATCAGCAACAGCCCTGCGGCACACTGCGCCTGGGCGTGGCCACGGCGTTCGGTGAGCTGGAGCTGGGACACTGGTTGCCGGACTTCGTCGAACGCCACCCGCTGCTGCAGATCGAACTGCACTGCAGCGATCGCTTTGTCGACCTGCTGGAGGAGGAGATCGATGTGTGCCTGCGGGTTACCGATCACCTGCCGGACTCCAGCCTGGTGGCACGCCGGTTGGCGAGCAGCGAGGTATTGCTGGTGGCCGCCCCGGGGTATCTCGAGCGCCACGGCGCACCATCAAATCCCGATGAAGTGGCCGGTCATGCCTTGCTTGGCTACAACCAGCTCCTGCACCCGCAACGCCTGCAACTTACCAGCGCCTGTGGTGAACAGCGAGACGTCCTCATGCCCCGGCGCCTGAGCGCCAAC
Organism: Pseudomonas sp. TE6283; assembly: GCF_054060555.1. Taxonomy (NCBI): domain Bacteria; kingdom Pseudomonadati; phylum Pseudomonadota; class Gammaproteobacteria; order Pseudomonadales; family Pseudomonadaceae; genus Pseudomonas; species Pseudomonas sp. TE6283. Next base: position 34,055 of record NZ_JBSSDH010000018.1, on the reverse strand, counting down.
TCACCCATGGCCCTGCGCGCCGCCGCCATCGGCGGCTTGGGCATCGCGAGCTTCGACCGTTTCATCGTGCATGATGCGCTGCAGGACAGACGGCTGGTGTCGGTGCTGGAGGACTGGAGGCTGCCAGCCCGCAGCCTGTACGCGGTTTATCCACAGAGCCGCTATCTGGCGCCAAAGGTGCGGGTGTTGGTGGATTACGTGCAGGCGTATTACACACAAACCAGAGGGTGATTTGTGCAACTTGCGCACAAGTCATGGCTTACTTCGCACGTATTTGTGCATTGTTTGTTCGATTAACCTTCATTGCACAGTCACTCAATGAAGGAGATCCACCATGAAAGCAGTCATTGCGGGCTTGCTGCTCGGCACCTTGGCCGTCGGCGTCCATGCGGCCGAGACAACCATTTCGGTCACCGACAACGCGGCGTTGAAGTGGCAGGACGTGCCCAATACCCAAGGCGCCGTCAGCTATGCCAATGTCGAGGGCGATATCTTCGGCAAGGGGCCTTATTCGGCTTATGTGAAATTCAGGAAAAGTACCGACAACGGGCTGCATCAGCACAGCCAGACGTTGCCGACGGTTGTGCTGAGCGGGACTTTCTATGCAGTGATCGATGGCAAGCGCACCGAGTATCCGGCGGGCTCCTACTACAAGTTGCCGGCTGACCTGGTGCATGAAAGCGGTTGCACCGCCGCAGCTGATTGCTTGTTGTTCCAGTATCAGGGCGGTGCTTTTGACCTGAAACCTGTAAAAGGCTGAAATCCTAGGGCTGCTTGGCAGCCCCTCTGACTCGATCAGAAATCGAAGAACACCGTCTCCCCTTCCCCCTGAATACGGATATCGAACCGATACGCCGTCTTCCCGTCCACCTCGCAACGTTTGGCGATCAAGGTCTCGCGACGCTGTGGCTGCTCGATCAGGTTGAGCACCGGGCATTTGCCGTTGGCCTCGGCTTCATCTTCGAAGTACAGCCGCGTGTGCAGGTGGATATTGATCCCCCGGGCAAACAAGCTGATGTTGATGTGCGGCGCCATCGGCACGCCCGCGCCATTGCTCACCACGCCTGGCTTGACCGTGTGCAGGGTCCATTCGCCGGCATCGAAGGTGGTCGCGGTGCGGCCGAAGCTGTTGAAGGCGTTCTCGTGGTTGAACTCATCCTGGTAGCGGCCATCGGCATCAGCCTGCCAGACCTCCAGGAACGAATCGCGCACCAGGTGGCCGTTGCCGTCGTACACCTGGCCGAGCAACAGGATTTGTTCGCCCGGCGCCTCGGGGGTGGCCAGGCGGTTCCAGATTTCCTGGTCGCGGGTCGGGTTGCCTGCGGCTTCCAGGGCCAGGCCGATGTGCACGTAGGGGCCGGCGGTCTGCGAAGGGGTTTCCGGCAGCAGTTCGATAGGCATGACGGGCCTCCTCAGCGGTTTTCGAAGTGGGTCTGGCGCTGGCCGCGCAGGACGATGTCGAAGCGGTAGGCCAGGCAATCCATGGGGTTGGCGTGGCTCATGTCGAGCCTGGCGATCAGCCGCTGGACCGCCTCGGGGTTGGCGATCGACTTGACGATCGGGCACAGCGGAATCAGCGGATCGCCCTCGAAGTACAACTGGGTGATCAGTTTGGTGGCGATCGACGGCCCGCTGATGGAGAAGTGGATATGTGCCGGGCGCCAGTCGTTGGGGCCGTTGCGCCATGGGTATGGACCGGGCTTGATGGTACGAAAGCTGTAGTAGCCGTCGCGATCAGTCAGGCAACGGCCGACACCACCGAAGTTCGGGTCGAGCGGCGCCAGGTAGCGGTCGTTCTTGTGCCGGTAGCGACCGCCGGCGTTGGCCTGCCACATCTCCACCAAGGTGTTGGCCACCGGCTTGCCGTACTGGTCGACAACGCGGCCGGCGACAATGATGCGCTCGCCGATCGGCAAGCCGCCGTGGTTGAAGTTGAGCAGCAAGTCATGGTCATGTTCGCCGAAACGCAGATGGGAAAAGTCCGGGCCGGTACTTTCGCTGATCGACTGTGGGATGCTGACCAGCGCCTGGCGTGGCGAGCGCGCCACCGAGGTCTTGTAGTCGGGGGTGAAGGCCTTGGGGTGCCAGTTGCGATCACGGATCACGAAGCGGCTGGTGTCCTGGGCGGGCATGCCGGTTTCCTCTCTTGGAATTGTCGAACGCCTGGGCGTGGCAGGCGGAGTTGCAGTTTCCGGCAGGCCAATCGGGATGAATATTGAATTCAGCGGTCTTAGCCATAACCATTTGGTTATGCACAAACGACCAAGGCGACGCCGAGGGCAGCGCTGAACTAATCTTTGACTTCATGTTTCACAAACCGGAGAGCTCTACATGGAATGGCGAAAAGGCCGACGCAGCGACAACGTGGTCGATGCCCGCGGCGAAGGGGGCGGCGGCGGCATGCGCTTCGGCGGCGGCAAGGGCCTGGGGCTCGGCGCCATCCTGCTGATCGTCGGCATCGGCTGGCTCACCGGGCAGGACCCGTTGCAGATCCTCGGCCAGTTGGCCGGGCAGATGGAGCAGCAGCAGACCGCCCCGGTCAATGTCGACGGCAAGGCCCCGCCGGCCAACGACGAGCAGGCCGAGTTCGTCGCCTCGATCCTCGGCGACACCGAGGACACCTGGAAGGCGCTGTTCGCCCAGTCCGGCAAGCAGTACCGCGATCCCAAGCTGGTGCTGTTCAGTGGCCAGGTCAATTCCGCCTGCGGCTTCGCCTCGTCGGCGGTCGGGCCGTTCTACTGCCCGGGTGATCAGCGCGTGTACCTGGACATGACCTTCTTCCGCGAAATGGAAACCCGCTTCAAGGCTGCCGGCGACTTCGCCCAGGCCTATGTGATCGCCCATGAAATCGGCCACCACGTGCAGACCCTGCTCGGCGTCTCGGCCAAGGTCGACGCTGCGCGCCGCAATGGCCAGCGCATGGAAGGCGACAACGGCCTGCTGGTGCGCCAGGAACTGCAGGCCGACTGCCTGGCCGGGGTCTGGGCCTACCAGGCGCAGAAACGCTTGAACTGGCTGGAGCCGGGCGATGTGGAAGAGGCGCTGAATGCCGCCAATGCCATCGGTGACGATCGCCTGCAACAGCAGGGGCAAGGGCGGGTGGTGCCCGACTCGTTCACCCACGGCACGTCGCAACAGCGTGTGCGCTGGTTCAAGGCCGGGTTTTCCAGTGGCGACGTGAACCAATGCGACACCTTCAGCGCGCGTAGCCTTTGATATCACGCGCAGCCCAGTGCGCGCCCGCAGGTGCGCACTGGGTGTGCTCCCGCGATTGACCACATCAAAAACACAAACGTATTCACCAAGTTACAAATTTGCTGAAAAAGCGTTTCAGCTTCTCCCCAACTTGCCGATAAGTCCTACACAAATCTGCGGGCTATCTGACAACAACAACGCCCAGCTTTTGAGATCAAGTGAGCGAAATCATTCTCTGGGAGAGCGTGCATGAACAGTTGGTTCGCCAATATCAGCGTCAACCTCAAACTCGGCCTGGGCTTCGGCCTGGTCCTGGTCCTGACCGGCCTGCTGGCCCTGACCGGCTGGAACAGCCTGGGCAGCCTCATCGACCGCAGCAACTGGATGAGCGACATCACCCAGCTCAACAGTGACCTGACCAACCTGCGCGTGGCCCGCCTGCAGTGGATGCTGACCAACGGCGACGACGCCTCGGCGGCCAATGTCCAGGCCAAGCTCGACGCCTTCGGCAGCCAGCAGCAGCACCTGGTCAACACCTTCAAGAGCCCCGAGAACCTCAAGCTGCTGCGCGAGCAGGGCCAGAGCATCAGCGAATACCGGATCTCGCTGGAAAAAATGCGCCAGGGCTACAAGACCACCCTCGCTGCCCGTGAATCGATGAACCAGGCTGCGGCCCGCGCCAATGACGCCATCGAGGCGATCAGCAGCGCCGTGCTGTCCAGCTCCGAGAGCGATGCCAGCCGCCTGGCCCAGTACCTGCTGATCAGCAAGGCCAAGCAACAGCTGGTGCAAGTGCGCCTGGATGTACGTAGCTACATCGCCGACCTGACCAGCGAAGCCGAGCAGGCCGCCCTGCGCCAGCTGGAAAACGCCCTGAATGAAATCGACAGCCTCAAGCGTCAGCTGTCGGGCGAAGCCTCGCGCATCCAGCAGTTCGAAAACGCCGTGCTGGCCTATCGCGACGCCGTGCGCCAGTTCCGCGACGCCACCGCCGCCATCGGTGTTGCCCGTGCCGAAATGACCGTGCAGGGCGCCGACATCGTCAAGCGCAGCGACGAGCTGTACAAGATCCAGATCGAACGCCGTGACGACGAAAGCGTCCAGGCCCGCAGCCTGCAGACCACCGCCACCCTGCTGGCACTGCTGGTCGGCGTGCTCGCCGCGTTCATCATCACCCGCCAGATCACCCGCCCGCTGCGCGAGACCATGGACGTGGTCAACCGCATCGCCAGCGGTGACCTCACCCAGGAACTGCGTGTCACCCGTCGCGACGAACTGGGCGCCCTGCAGCAGGGCATCGCCCGCATGGGCACCACCCTGCGCGACCTGATCACCGGCATCCGTGACGGCGTCACCCAGATCGCCAGCGCCGCCGAAGAGCTGTCGGCGGTGACCGAGCAGACCAGCGCCGGCGCCAACAGCCAGAAGGTCGAGACCGACCAGGTGGCCACCGCCATGCACGAGATGGCCGCCACCGTCCAGGAAGTCGCGCGCAACGCCGAGCAGGCCTCCCACGCGGCGACCAACGCCGACGACGAAGCCAGGGTCGGTGACAAGGTGGTGGGTGAAGCCATCAGCCAGATCGAGCGCCTGGCCCACGAGGTGCACCGCTCCACCGAGGCGATGACCCTGCTGCAGCAGGAAAGCCAGAAGATCGGCAGCGTCATGGACGTGATCAAGTCGGTGGCCGAGCAGACCAACCTGCTGGCGCTCAACGCCGCCATCGAGGCGGCCCGTGCCGGCGAGGCCGGGCGTGGCTTTGCCGTGGTGGCCGACGAGGTCCGTGGCCTGGCCCAGCGCACCCAGCAGTCCACCGAAGAGATCGAAGGCCTGATCGCCAGCCTGCAACACGGTACACAGCAGGTCGCCGAAGTGATGAACGGCAGCCGCAGCCTGACCGACAGCAGCGTCGAGCTGGCGCGCAAGGCCGGTGGTTCGCTGGAGAGCATCACCCGCACGGTGTCGAACATCCAGTCGATGAACCAGCAGATCGCCGCCGCCGCCGAGCAGCAGAGCGCCGTGGCCGAAGAGATCAGCCGCAGCATCCTCAACGTGCGCGACGTGTCGGAGCAGACCGCCGCGGCCAGCGACGAGACCGCCGCCTCCAGCGTGGAGCTGGCGCGCCTGGGTGGTCACCTGCAGACACTGGTCAGCCAGTTCCGCGTCTGACCCTGTAACGCATCGCGGGGCAAGCCCGCTCCCACCGGTCGTGGGAGCGGGCTTGCCCCGCGATCATTTCACCCCAGCCTTATTTGACGATCATCCCCACCCCACGCCCACGCGGATCGGAAGCGGTCTCCAGCTTCTCCCCGGTGACCCGGATCGCCTGGATATCGCCCATCTCCCAGCCCTGGTCCTCCAGCACGTAGCCCATCTTCTTCAGGTCGTCGGCCACTGCCCCCTTGAGCGGCGCGTAGCTGTCGAAGTAGATCGTATCCTTGGGCAGCAACTGGTGATGCACGCGCTGCGCCGCCACCGCCTTCTCCAGCGGCATGCCGTAGTCATACAGGTTGTTCATCACCTGGAAGATCGAGGTGAAGATCCGCGAACCGCCCGGCGTGCCCAGTACCAGGGCCACCTTGCCATCGCGGGTCACCAGGCTCGGACTCATCGACGAGAGCATGCGCTTGCCCGGCGCGATGGCGTTGGCGTCGCCGCCGACCACGCCAAAGGCATTGGCCGCCCCCGGCTTGGCGCTGAAATCGTCCATTTCGTCGTTGAGCAGGAACCCCGCGCCCTTGACCACCACGCCACTGCCATAGTCGAGGTTGAGGGTGTAGGTGTTGCTCACCGCGTTGCCCTGCTTGTCGACGATGGAGAAGTGCGTGGTCTGGTGCGGTTCCAGCCCCGGCTTGACCTTGTCGGTCTCGGAGATCGCGTTCGGGTTGACCTGGGCGGCCCGCTTGGCCAGGTAGTCCTTGGCCACCAGCTGGTCGACCGGGACCTTGGTGAAAGCCGGATCGCCGAGATAGTCGGCGCGGTCGGCAAACACGCGTTTCTCGATCTCGGCCAGCAGGTGGATGTACTTGGCCGAGTTGTGCTCGACCCCCTTGAAGTCGGCCGCGCGGTCTTCCTTGATGCCCAGCAGCTGGGCCAGGGCGACACCGCCGGAGCTTGGCGGCGGCGCGGTGTAGACCACATTGCCGCGCCAGTTTATGGCGATCGGGTCACGCCACACCGCCTTGTAGTCCTTGAGGTCGTCCTTGCTGATCAGGCCCTTGTCCGCCTGCATCTGCGCCACCAGCAGGTCGGCGGTCTTGCCCTGGTAGAACTCGCTGACGCCCTTGTCGGCGATGCGCTCCAGGGTCTGCGCCAGCTCCGGCTGCTTGAACAGCTCGCCGACCTTCATGTGGCCGAAGTAGTCGTTGAAGTTGGTGGCGGTCTTGAACAGGCCCTGGGCGTCGTCGCGGTACTGGTACTGCTTCTGGGCAATCTTGAAGCCGTTCTGCGCGTAGCCGATGGCCGGTGTCAGCAGCTCGCTCCACTTGAGCTTGCCGAACTTCTGGTGCGCCTCCCACAGCCCCATCACCGTACCCGGCACACCGGCGGCGCGTACGCCGACCAGGCTGAGGTTCTCGATCACCTCGCCCTTGTCGTCCAGGTACATGGTCTTGGTCGCGGCCTTGGGCGCCACCTCGCGGTAGTCGAGGAAATAGGGCTTGCCGTCGACGAACAAGGTCATGAAACCACCGCCGCCGATATTGCCGGCCTCGGGGTAGGTCACGGCCAGGGTGAAGGCGGTGGCGACGGCAGCGTCCACCGCGTTGCCGCCTTTCTTGAGGATATCGGCGGCCACCTGTGCGCCATATTGATCAGGCGCGGCCACCGCGCCGCCTTCCAGCGTCACGGCAAAGGCGGAGGAACAGCTCAGGATCGCGGCCCCGAGAGCCAGCGGCTGGAACATGACGATACGCATGCGCACTTCCTTGGTGTTGTTTTTGTTGATCAGTCATTAAGGCCGAAGCCATCCGACTAAGCAAACACCATGGCAGGATTGCGCCGCCAATGGGCAGACACTGTCGCGTTCAGGCAACTCAGCAGGCGTAGGCGGCCAGCTTCTTCTGGATGAAATCGAGGAAACACTGGATCCGCAACGCCAACTGGGTGTTGCGGTAGTAGACCGCATGGATCGGCTGGCGATAGCCGTTATTGTGCTCTGCGAGCAGCACCTGCAGGCGGCCGGCGCGGATGTCCTCGTGAGTCATGAAATGCGACAGGCTGACAATGCCTTCACCGGCGAGGGCCAGTTGGCGCAGGGTTTCGCCACTGGAGGCGAGCAGTTGCGGGCGGATTGCCCAATGGTCGCCCTGGGCGTGGCGCAACGGCCAGCGGTTGAGCGATTCCAGGGTGCTGAAGCCGAGCAGGCAATGTTGGTCGAGATCCTCGACCTTTTGCGGCGTGCCGTGCTGCGCCAGGTAATCGGGGCTGGCGAGGACCTGCACCGGGCTGCAGCCCAGCGAGCGGGCATGCAGGCTGGAGTCGGACAGCTCGCCGATGCGGATGGCCACGTCGGTGCTCTGCTCCAGCAGGTCGATGATCAGGTCGTCGGTGTTCAACTCCAGCTCGATGCCAGGGTATTGCCGGCGGAACTCGCCGATCCACGGCAGGATCGCGTGCAGCATGAACGGCGCGGCGGCATTGATGCGCAGGCGCCCGGACGGGGTCTGGCGGTTCATCGACAGGCGCTCTTCCATGTCGTCCATCTGCTCGAGGATCAACCGTGCCCGCTCGAGAAAGAAGCGCCCCTCCTCGGTCAGGTCCATGCGCCGGGTGGTGCGGTTGACCAACGTCGTGCCGAGCTTGCCCTCCAACCGCGACAAGGTGCGGCTGACGGCCGACGGCGTCTGGCCGATCTGCTCGGCGGCGGCGGAGATCGAGCCGCTGTCGATGACGGCGACGAAGACCTGGAGTTCTTCGGAGCGGGTTTTCACACGAAAGGACCTGATTGGAGAATGCCGTGATTGATAGCTGCTGAGCCAGGCATGCGCAAGCAATTAGTCCATCGCGGGCTCGTGGGAGCGGGCTTGCCCCGCGATGGCTCGCGACTCAATTACCCTTGCCGAACACCTCATCCAGGTGCTGCTCGTACGCCGCCAGCGCCGCCGGCACATCCGGCCGCTTCATCACATCGACGGCAAGGAAGGTCGGCAACCCACTCATGCCGAGGAACTGGTTGGCCTTGTGGAACGGGAAGTACACCGCATCCACGCCCTTGCCTTCGAAGAAGTCGCCCGGCTCATCGAACGCTTGCTGCGGCGCGTTCCAGGTCAGCGAAAGCATGTACTGCTTGCCCTGGACCAAGCCACCGCTGCCGTACTTCTGCGAGGCATCGGAGCGGGTGCGACCATCGTTGGCGTACAGGCTGCCATGGCCGGCGGTGAACACCTCGTCGATGTATTTTTTCACCGTCCACGGCGCGCCCATCCACCAACCGGGCATCTGGTAGATCACCACGTCGGCCCAGAGGAATTTCTCCACCTCGGCCTGGACGTCGTAGCCGCCGTCGATGAAGGTTTCCCGCACATCGAAGCCAGCACGGTCCAGATGGGCCAGCGCGGCGTCGTGCAGGGTCTGGTTGAGGCGGCCGTCGGAGTGGGCGAAGCGTTTGCCACCGTTGAGCAGGAGGATCTTTTTCATGGGAGGGTCAGCCCTGTAAGTGAAGTTGCCGGCAGGTTAGGCACTCACCGGGCGGGGAAACAGCTGTCCCAGGGCAAAATACATTTGTCTTAAGATCACGAATGACAAACATATTGTTGATTTAATATCTGCTCACCCACTTCACTTACCGGGATCCCCCATGAGCGAGCAGTACGCCTTCATCCTCAAAGCCAAGACCCGCCCGGAACAGGCCGAAGCCTTCGAGCAACTGTTCCGTCCCTACGTCGAACCCAGCCGCCAGGAGCCGGGCTGCATCGAATACCATATGCTGCGCGACAAGGCAGACCCGAGCCTGTTCGTGTTCTTCGAGGTCTGGGCCAGCAAGGCGGCCCTGGACGTGCACTCGGCGCTGCCGCACATGGCCGCGTTCTTCGAAAAGCGCATGGATTACCTGGAGCGCGACTTTGATATCCAGATGATCGATATGCTCAGCGCTTCTTCCGCTAACCGTTGATCAACAGGTGCGTGCCCAGTAGCGCCAGGCCGATGAAGAAGCAGCGCTTGAACAGCGCTGGACTGATCCGCCCACGCAGCCACTGACCGGCGAACATGCCCAGCAAGGCGGGCGCCAGCATCAGCAACGAAAAGCCCAAGGCCTGGCCACCCAAGGCATCCTGACCGGCCAGGCCGACAGCCAGCGCCAGGGTCGAGACGGTGAATGAAAGCCCCAATGCCTGGACCATCTCCTCACGGCTCAGGCCTAGACCTTGCAAATAGGGCACTGCGGGCATCACGAACACCCCGGTGGCAGCCGTCACCACGCCTGTCAGCAACCCGCAGACGGGGCCCAGCCAGCGTTCCCGCCCAGGCGCCACTCGCAAGCCCGGGCCGGCCAAGCCGTAAAGGGCGTAGATCAGCAACGCAGCGCCCAAACCATGGGCTGCCCACGGGCCACTGTCGATACCTGACCAGGCGCTGCCCAACAGGGTGCCGATGAAGATCATCGACAACATCCCTCCCAGGCGCCGCAGCAGCGCCAGCAAGTGACCGCCTGCCGCCAGCTGCCACAGGTTGGTCACGGTCGACGGCACGATCAGCAGCGCAGCTGCCTGCGCCGGAGACATAGCCAGGCCCAACAAGCCCATGGCAATGGTAGGCAGCCCCAGGCCGATCACCCCCTTGACCGCGCCAGCCAGGAAGAAGGTCATGATCACCAGCATTGAAACTGCGGGTCCGATACTCTGATAAAACGCCAGGAAGGTATTCATGGCGTCATCCTGCCGTGCGGCCAGCTCGCTGAAAATCTGCCATATACTCAGGCAGACTCTTTCCAGGACAGAGGCAGATGCATTTCGACTTGATCGATCTCAAGCTGTTCCAGCATACCCTCGAGAGCGGCAACATCACCGAAGGCGCCCGACGCAGCCACCTGTCGCTGCCAGCGGCCAGTGCCCGCATTCGTGCCATGGAAGCTTCGTTGGGCATCCCCTTGCTCACTCGCAATCGCCGCGGTGTACAGCCCACACCTGCCGGCCAGGCGCTCCTGCAGCATGCGCGGCTGATTGCCCGGCAGTTGGAACGCCTGCAATACGACCTGGGGCAGTACGCCCAAGGCCTGCAAGGACAGGTACGCCTGCTGTGCAACACGGCAGCACTGACCGAGTACCTGCCGGAGTTGCTGGCCAGCTTTCTGGTCGAGCACCCGGGGGTGAGTGTCGATATCCAGGAGTTGCCGAGCCTTGGCATCGTCCAGGCGATCACTCAGGGCATGGCGGACCTCGGCATCATTTCCAGCGCCGCGCCTTGCGAGCATCTGCAGACACGGCCGTTTCGCGATGATCCGCTGGTGCTGGTAATGCCCCAGGGACATCCGCTGGACGCCCATGATGAGGCAGGTTTCAACGCGAGTCTGGGCCATGGGCATGTGGGGCTTGGCGCCAACAGCGCCCTCGCGTTACACCTTGAGGAACAGGCGCTACGTCAGGGAAGGCGCATGCAGGTGCGGGTTCGTGCGGAAGGGTTCGATGGGGTGATCCGCATGGTCTCGGGTGGGGCCGGCGTGGCAGTGGTGCCACTGGCCTCGGTTCGGCGCTGGGAAGGCGTCCTGCCGCTGCGTTGGGTTGCCCTGCGAGAGGACTGGGCCAATCGCCATTTGCTCCTCTGCTCGCGGGATTTCAGCGTATTGCCGGGATACGCCGCCGTGCTGGTCGATCGCTTGGCCGAGCCCGTCTGAACATGACCGGGGCGCGCAGGCTCAGTACACCTCAGCCAGTTCGCGCAGCGCCGCCGAAGCCAGAAATGCGGAGCGTGAAGCGTAGCGATTATCCTGCTTCACCCTATCGTCGATTCGTTGCAACAAGTTCTTGGGCAACGTCGCACTGAAACGTACCGCCGTCCCCAGGTACGGCGTTGCGTCGAAGTCCACCAACGCCCAGAGGCCGCCTGCATACTCTGGGTTGTTCACATGCACATCCATTTCCTGCACCTGTGGCAGGGGCGCGCCATCGGCCACCAGCGCTTCATAATGCAGCGCCAGCGCCTCCTGAACGTTCTCCAGTGCCTGGGGGACCGTGGCGCCTGCGGAAAAACAGCCAGGTACATCGGGGATGGTGACGCCGTAATAGGTCTCACGGGACTTGTGCAGGACAACAAGTAGGTTCATCGGCTCTCTCGCTTTGTCGAACTGCCATGGATGGGCCTCTGCCGGGCAGCGTTTCCGGTCGGTGAACCGCGAAACTAGAACGTTTAGCCGCACCCTCGCAATGTGCCAGGCGGCAGTGAAACAAGTTTCGGAAATGAACTACAGCCGAGTACCGGAACGCGCTGTGCGGCCCCTCGCGGGGCAAGCCCGCGCCTACAACGATCGCGCCAAATCTGTAGGAGATTGTCCTGACTATTGCACTACCCTGGCTTCGCGGGAAACAGTGTGGGAGGCGGGCTGCCCCGCGATCAATGCCGGCAAAGGCCACCTCAATTACCTCGCCCTCCTCACAACTCCACTACGCGCCCCTTGCCGCCCCCCCGCCTGATTCCCCACAATCGCGTCCATGCCGCACCACGACAGGGAATTCAACGTGCCATCGATCTACCAGCTCAAACCCCGCTTCCAGGCGTTGCTGCGCCCTGCCGTCCAGCGCCTGTTCGACCGCGGCGTCACCGCCAACCAGGTCACGGTCACCGCTGCCGCGGTTTCCGTCCTGCTGGGCCTGTTGCTGGCCTGGCTGCCCCAGGTCACCTGGCTGTTCCTGCTGATCCCGGTGTGGATGTTGCTGCGCATGGCGCTGAACGCAGTCGACGGCATGCTCGCCCGGGAGTTCGGCCAGCAGTCGAAGCTCGGCGCCTACCTCAATGAACTGTGCGACGTGATAGCCGACACCGCCCTCTACCTGCCCTTCGCCCTGCTGCCAGGCGTTTCGCCGACACTGGTGGTGCTGGTGGTGGTGTTCGCGGTGATCAGCGAATACGCCGGGGTGATGGGCCCGCTGGCCGGCGCGTCGCGCCGCTACGACGGGCCGATGGGCAAGAGCGACCGGGCCTTCGCCTTCGGCGTGCTGGGTACCGGCGTGGCGTTCGGGCTGCTGGGCGCGGCCTGGATCAACGGCCTGCTGCTGGTCATCCTGCTGCTCTCGCTCTATACCCTCTACAACCGGGTTCGCCACGGCCTGGCCGAAACCCGCTGAGCCCCTCGCTGCCGGACAAGGATATTCGCCATGCGCCAAGCGCAATCACTGCACTTCTGCACCCATGACGGCGTCGAACTGCACTATCGCCACTGGCCCGCCACGCGCAACGAACACCAACCGCGCCGGGCCGTGGTGATGTTCCACCGTGGCCACGAACACGGCGGGCGCATGGCCCACCTGGCCGATGAGCTGGACATGCCCGGCTACGACTTCTTCGCCTGGGACGCCCGTGGCCATGGCCAGTCGCCAGGGGCTCGCGGCGACAGCCCGGGCTTTGCCACCAGCGTGCGCGACGTGCAGACCTTCATCGAGCACATCCAGGCACGGCACGGCATCGCCCAGGCCGACATGGTGGTGCTGGCACAGAGCGTTGGCGCGGTACTGGTCGCCACCTGGGCCCACGACTATGCGCCCAAGGTGCGTTGCCTGGTGCTCGCCTCGCCGGCCTTCAAGGTCAAGCTCTACGTGCCCTTCGCCCGCCCCGGGCTGAAGCTGATGAAGGCCCTGCGCGGCAACTTCTTCGTCAACAGCTACGTCAAGCCACGCCTGCTGACCCACGACCCGGAACGCGTCATGTCCTATGTCGCCGACCCGCTGATCAGCCGGCCTATCTCCGTCACCGTGCTGCTGGGCCTGTACGACGCCGCCGACCGCGTGGTCGCCGATGCCCAGGCGATCCAGGTGCCGACACAGCTACTGATCTCCGGCGCCGACCTGGTGGTCGAGCGCAAGCCGCAAGAGCAGTTCTTCGACCGCCTGGGCAGCACGCGCAAGGAAAAACACATCCTCCCCGGCTTCTTCCACGACACCCTCGGCGAACGCGACCGCGCCCATGCCCTGGCGCGGATCGAGCGCTTCGTCGCGCACTGCTTCGACGCACCGCAAGCGCAGCCCTCGCTGCTCGATGCCGACAAGAGCGGCGCCAGCTGCGCCGAGGCCGAGAGCTTGGCCGCGCCGTTGCCGCGCCATTCGCCACGCGAACTCTACTGGCGTGCCACCCGCGCCGGACTGCGCTTGGGCAAAGGCCTTTCCGAGGGGGTGAAGCTGGGCTTCGACACCGGTTTCGACTCGGGCTCGACCCTCGACTATGTCTACCGCAACACCCCGACCGGCAAGGGCAAGCTGGGCGAGCTGATCGACCGCAACTACCTGGATGCCATCGGCTGGCGTGGCATCCGCCAGCGCAAGCTGAATGTCGAGGAACTCCTGCGCGTGGCCATCGCTCGCCTGCGTGAACAGCAGCGCCCGGTGCATATCGTCGATATCGCCGCCGGCCATGGCCGCTACATCCTCGAGGCGCTGCAAGGCCTGCAACAACTGCCCGACTCGATCCTGCTGCGCGACTACAGCGAACTGAACGTGCAGCAGGGCAATACCTTGATAACCGAGAAAGGCCTGGGCGAGATCGCCCGCTTCGTCCAGGGCGATGCCTTCGACCGCCCGAGCCTGGCCGCTCTCACCCCGCATCCGACACTGGCGGTGGTCTCAGGCCTCTACGAACTGTTCCCCAGCAACGAGCTGGTCGGCAACTCGCTGGCGGGACTCGCCGATGCGGTCGAGGACGGTGGCTACCTGGTCTACACCGGTCAGCCCTGGCACCCGCAGCTGGAGATGATCGCCCGCGCCCTGACCAGCCACCGTGGCGGCCAGGCCTGGGTGATGCGTCGGCGCAGCCAGGCGGAGATGGACCAGTTGGTGGAGGCGGCAGGGTTTCGCAAGATTACCCAGCGCATCGACGAGTGGGGCATCTTCAGCGTCAGCCTGGCACAGCGGGTGCGCTGATGGTCCGTGAAAGCGGGCTGATCCGCCGTGGCATCCTGTGGCTGTTGCTGCTCGGACCGTTCTTCTTTCTCAGCTATGGCATGGCCAATACCTACACCGCTGGCCGCGAGGACATTGGCAGCCTGGTGTTCGCCTGGGAACGGCAGATGCCGCTGTGGCCCTGGACGATCATCCCGTACTGGTCGATCGACCTGCTGTACGGTTTGTCGTTCCTGCTGCCGCGCGCGCGTTCGGAGATGGACCGCCATGCCCTGGCGCTGCTGACGGCGCAACTGATCTGCGTGGCCAGCTTCCTGCTCTGGCCGCTGCGTTTCACCTTCGAGCGCCCCGAGCTGTCGGGGCTGTTCGGCTGGCTGTTCGATGTGCTGATGGGTTTCGACAAGCCCTACAACCAGGCACCGTCGTTGCACATCGCGTTGCTGGTGATCATCTGGACGATGTTTGCCCGACATACGCGGCATCCTGCCTGGCGCTGGGTGGTGCATGGCTGGATGGGGCTGATCGGCCTGTCGGTGCTGACCACCTGGCAGCATCATTTCATCGATGTGCCGACCGGTGCGCTGGCGGGGTTTGTGTGCCTCTGGCTGTGGCCGCACTGCGGCCCGTTGCCCTGGCGACAGGCACGCCTGGCGCAGGATCCGAAACGTTGGCGCCTGGCGCTGCGCTATGGCCTGGGCGCGGCCGCGCTGGGGCTACTGGCAATGAAGATCGGCGGTGGCGGGTTGTGGTTACTGTGGCCGGCGCTGTCATTGCTGCTGGTGGCGCTGAACTATGCCCTGTTCGGCGCCGCAGGTTTCCAGAAAGGCGCCGATGGGCGGCTGTCCGTGGCCGCCACCTGGCTGCTGGCGCCGTATCTGCTATGTGCCTGGGTCAATTCGCGGCTATGGACCTGGCGCCATCCGCAGGCGGATGAGGTGGCCGATGGCGTGTATCTCGGCAGAGTGCCGGGGCGCACTGAAGCGTCTGCGTTCGCGGCGATTGTCGACCTGAGCGCGGAACTGCCCTGCCCCGCGACGACGACGCTGGAAACGCCGCAGGACTACCAGAGCCTGCCGACCCTGGACCTGATTGCCCCAGACCGGGAAATCCTGCAACAGGCCGCCAAGGCTATCGACCACCGCCATCAACAAGGCTCGGTGCTGGTCTGCTGCGCCTTGGGCTACTCACGCAGCGCCAGCGCCGTCGCCGCCTGGCTGCTGCTCAGCGGCCACTGTGCCAGTGCCCCCCAGGCCGAAGCGCTGATTCGCCAGGCGCGCCCCGGTGTGGTCCTGCACCCGGCCCACCGCCTGGTATTGCATAACTTGGAGGCCCAGCCATGAGGCTGCTCCTCGTCGCCAGCCTGCTCGCCCGTGGCCGCCAGCTGGAGCGCCTGTCGGACGGCCTGACCCTGCTGGCCCTGGCCTGCACCCTGGCTCCATTGCTCGGCCTGCCATTGGCGCCGCTGCCGCACCTGCTCTGCGGCCTCTTGCTGCTGCTCGGCCTGGCCCACAAGTATTGGGCCCTGCGCGTCGCCCTGGACGCCGACCTGTTCGCCCGCATCGGCGCCAGCAGCGACCTGCCCGGCGACACCCAGGCCCTGGACCACGCCCTGTTCGACCTGCGCCTCAAGCCTGCGGCCAGCGACCCGCGCGACTGGCCGACCCGCAGCCGGGCCGCCCTGGCCCTGTTGCGCCGCCAGGCCCTGTGCCTGACCCTGCAGGTCGCATTAATGCTGATCCTCCCTTTCACCGGATAAGACCAATGCCATGCTCGCCAGCCTGACCGCCTTCGTCATCACCTCCGCCGCCCGCCTGATCACCGGCGCCCGCGCCTTGTGGCTGGGCTGCACGCCGCAGCCGGTACAGCGCCTGTACTTCGCCAACCACAGCAGCCATGGCGACTTCGTGCTGCTGTGGGCCGCGCTGCCCGAGCCGCTGCGCCGCCGCACCCGCCCCGTGGCGGGCGCCGACTACTGGTGCAAGCCGGGCATCCGCGACTTCCTGATCCGCCAGGTGTTCAACGGCGTGCTGATCGACCGCCAGCACGGCGCAAGCGAAGGCAACCCGCTGCAACCGGTGCTCGAGGCCTTCGCCCAGGGCGACTCGCTGATCTTCTTCCCGGAAGGCACGCGCAACCTGACCGACGACCCGTTGCTGGCATTCAAGAGCGGCCTGTTCCACCTGGCCTCGGCCAACCCGCAGGTCGAGCTGGTGCCGGTGTGGATCGCCAATCTCAACCGGGTCATGCCCAAGGGTCGCGCCCTGCCATTGCCACTGCTGTGCACCCTGAGCTTCGGCGAGCCGCTGCACCTGCAGCCGGACGAGGGCAAGCACGCCTTTCTCGAGCGGGCCCGCCAGGCCCTGCTGAACCTGGCCCCGAAGGAAGCCTGAGATGGATCACAACACCCTGTCGCTGTTCGCCGGCATCGGCGCCCTGCTGCTGCTCGCCAGCCTGGTCGGCCGCCTGCTCAAATGGCGCGCCGGCCCCGCGCCGCACGCGGTGATCGACAACCTCAATGCGCGCATCAACGCCTGGTGGGTAATGGTGCTGGTGATCGGCATCGCCTTCCTGTTCGGCAAGTACGGCGTGATCGTGCTGTTCTACGGCGTGTCGTTCTATGCCCTGCGCGAGTTCATGACCCTCACCCCGACCCGACGCAGCGACTATCCGGCGCTGGTGGCGGCGTTCTATGTGGCGCTGCCGGTGCAGTACCTGCTGATCGCCATGGACTGGTACGGGCTGTTCAGCATCTTCATCCCGGTGTACCTGTTCCTGTTGCTGCCGATCCTGGCCAGTTTCGGCGGCGACACCACGCGCTTCCTCGAGCGCGCCTCCAAGGTGCAGTGGGGCCTGATGATCGCGGTGTACTGCGTGTCGTCGGTGCCCGCATTGATGACCCTGGACATTCCCGGCTACGAGGGTCGCAACCTGCTGCTGATCGCCTGGCTGATCCTGGTCGTGCAGATCAGCGACGTGCTGCAGTACGTGTGCGGCAAGCTGTTCGGCAAGCGCAAGGTGGCGCCGAACCTGTCACCGTCGAAGACCGTCGAAGGCCTGGCCGGCGGCGTGGCGCTGGCCACCCTGGTCGGCGCCCTGCTGTGCTGGATCACCCCGTTCACCTTCTGGCAGGCGGCGCTGATGGCCCTGACCGTCAATGCCATGGGCTTCTTCGGCGGGCTGGTGATGTCGGCGATCAAGCGCGACCGCGGCGTGAAGGACTGGGGCCATATGATCGAAGGCCACGGCGGTATGCTCGATCGCATGGACTCGGTGTGTTTCGCCGCGCCGGTGTTCTTCCACTTCGTGCGTTACTGGTGGGCGTGAGGCGATGGAGATTCCGGTCGAATACATCGTCCATGAAAGCGCGCACTGGGTCGTCAATCATCACCTGGCCTCGCACCTGCCCGGCTACCTGATGCTCGGTTCGCGGGCTGGCGTCGCCAGCCTCGCGGAGCTGCCAGGCGAAGCCCTGGCAGACATGGGCCTGCTGATGGGCAGGATGCAAGGTGCCATGGAGCAGGAGCTGGCGCCCAAATGGCTGTACATCGGGCGCTTCGGGCATGTACCAGGGCATCCCCTGCACTTTCACTTCATCCCGGTATACGACTGGGTCGAAGCGCTGTTCTGGCGCGATGAGCGCTACCGCTCGCTGCAGCAATTCGGCTCAATGGAACAGCCGCTGTCCAAGACCGACGGCGCGGAGCTGACCTTGTTTATCTGGCGGGAGTTCGGGGAAAGCCCGACACCACCAGCAGTACCCGGGCGGGGTGTACCCGAGGTGATCGCTGCCCTGCGTAGTCGGCTTCAGCCCACTGCTGCGCAAGATCCATACCCCGCATAGCGCGCACAGACAGTTGGGTGTCGACCCCAGGCAACTGCAGGCGTGGCGATGGCCCTAAGGTGGTGCGTCACCTCACCCCCATGCCTGGAGCCACGCCATGTCCGATTTCATCACCGTCCTGCGCGAAACCTGCCCGACCCCGGTGGTCGATGCGACCAAGTGGAAGCGCATCGGCGGCGACCCGCACACCGTCAACCTCAACGCCTACCTGTCCGCCGACGGCAGCAAGATCATGGGCACCTGGATCTGCACGCCGGGCAAGTTCGAGGTCAACTACGAGAAGTGGGAGTACTGCCATTTCCTCGACGGCTATTGCATCGTCACGCCTGAAGGTGAAGAGCCGAAGCATCTTAAAGCAGGTGATGTGTTCGTGATCGAACCGGGGATGAAGGGGACCTGGGAAGTGGTCGAGACGGTGCGCAAGTACTTCGTCTTCGCCTGACCCGCTCCCACGCTCACACAGTTTGCAAAAAAAATCGCGAACCCGATGTCCCTTCCCCAAGGTGCGCAGTTACAAGGGGAAGGGCCACCCGGCCCGCGATCAAGTCCACTCGCTCGTCAATCCTTCTTGCGGTACCCCTCGACGATCGCCGAGAAATCCTTGCCGCCTTCGCCGCGCAGGCTCATGGCCTGGTACAGCTGCTGGGCCACGGCGCCGAGGATCACCGGCTGGTGCGCCTGGCGCGCGGCCTCGGTGGCCAGCCCCAGGTCCTTGAGCATCAGCTCGGCGCCGAAGCCGCCGGTGTAGCCACGCGAAGCCGGGGCAGTCTCGATGATGCCCGGCCATGGGTTGTAGGTATCCGAACTCCAGCAACGCCCGGTGGAGCTGTTGATGATGCCGGCCAGCACCTTGGTGTCGATGCCCAGCGCATTGCCCAGGGCCATGGCCTCGGACACGCCGATCATCGAGATGCCCAGCAGCAGGTTGTTGCAGATCTTGGCGATCTGGCCGGTCCCGACCTCGCCACAGTGCACGATATTGCGGCCCATCTGCTCCAACACCGGCTTGAGCGTGGCGAACAGCTCGGCGCTGGCGCCGACCATGAAGGTCAGGGTGCCGGCCGCCGCGCCGCCGGTACCACCGGAAACCGGCGCATCGCCCATGTCGATACCCTTGGCCGCTGCAGCCTTGGAGACCTCACGGGCGGTCTGCGGGTCGATGGTGCTGCAGTCCACGGTCGGGGTGCCGGGGCGGATGCCGGCCAGCACGCCGGTTTCTTCATCCAGGTACACGCCGCGCACATGGGCGGCGGCCGGCAGCATGGTGATCACCAGCTCGCTGTTGGCTGCTGCGTCCTTGGGCGACGTGCTGACCTGGCCACCCAGCTCGGCAAGTTCCGCCAGCACGGTCTTGTTCAGGTCGAACAGGTTGAGCTGGTGCCCGGCCTTGATCAGGTTGCGGGCCATGGGTGCGCCCATGTTGCCCAGGCCGATGAAAGCGATACGCATGGCGTTCTCCTTAGCGCAGGCTGATGGTGGTGTTCACACCGTCATTGACGCTGTCGTCGTCGAACCAGCGGGCGGTGACGGTCTTGGTCTGAGTGTAGAACTGCACCACCTGCTTGCCGTACGGGCCGAGGTCGCCGAGCTTGGAGCCACGGGAACCGGTGAAGCTGAAGAACGGCACCGGCACCGGGATCGGGATGTTGATGCCGACCTGGCCGATATCGATCTCGCTCTGGAACTTGCGCGCCGCCGCGCCACTCTGGGTGAACAGGCCGGTGCCGTTGCCGAACGGGTTGGCGTTGACCAGGGCGATGGCCTCGTCGAGGGTGTCGACCTCCAGGGTGACCAGCACCGGGCCGAAGATTTCCTGGGTGTAGACCTGCATGTCGGTCTTCACCCCGGAGAACAGGGTCGGGCCGACGAAGTTGCCCTGCTCGTAGCCCGGCACCTTCACATCGCGGCCGTCCAGTTCGAGCTTGGCGCCTTCCTTGATGCCGCTTTCGATCAGGCCCAGCACACGCTCCTTGGCACGCTTGGAAACCACCGGGCCGACATCGGTGCCCGGCTCGTTGCCGGCGTTGACCTTGAGCTTGCTCGCCGCTTCCTTGATATCCGGCAGCCATTCGCGGGCCTTGCCCACCAGCACCGCCACCGAGGTGGCCATGCAGCGCTGGCCGGCCGCGCCGAAGGCGGCGCCGACCAGGGCGTTGATGGTCTGGGTGCGGTTGGCGTCGGGCAGCACCACGGCGTGGTTCTTGGCGCCCATCATCGACTGCACGCGCTTGCCGTGCTGGCTGCCCAGGTTGTAGACGTGGGTGCCGACCTCGGTCGAGCCGACGAACGAGATCGCCTTGATGTCCTGGTGGGTGCAGATCGTGTCGACCACCTGCTTGCCGCCGTGCACCACGTTGAGCACGCCGGCCGGGATGCCGGCTTCCAGCGCCAGCTCGACCAGCATCATGGTCGACAGCGGGTCCTGCTCGGACGGTTTGAGCACGAAGGTGTTGCCGCAGACGATGGCCATCGGGAACATCCACAGCGGGATCATCGCCGGGAAGTTGAACGGGGTGATGCCGGCGCACACGCCGATCGGCTGGCGCAGGGTGTAGGTGTCGACACCGCCGGCGACGTTCTCGGCGAACTCGCCCATCTGCAGGGTGCCGATGGAGGCGGCGTGTTCGACCACCTCCAGGCCACGGAAGATATCGCCCTCGGCGTCGGCGAGGGTCTTGCCCTGTTCGGCGCTGAGGGTCGCGGCGATGCGCTTGCTGTGTTCGCGGATCAGCGCCTGCAGCTTGAGCATGATGCGCATGCGCGCGCCGATCGGGGTGTCGCGCCAGGTCTTGAAGGCGCGCTCGGCGGCGGCCACGGCGGCGTTGACTTCCTCGACGGTGGCGAACGGCACCCGCGCCAGCACTTGCTGGGTCGCCGGATTGACGATGTCGCGCCATTCGGTGGTCTTGGATTCGACCCATTGGCCGTCGATCAGCAGCTTGACCTGCTCGACCTTGGTCTGGTCGGGCGTCTGGGGTGCGTTCATCTGCGCTCTCCTTGGAATTATTGTCGGAACGAGGACGCCTACGCCGCAGCGAACGGGGTGGCGCTCAGGGGCTGAGTTCGAGTATAGATGTGCAAACATCCAACAAGAATGCACAAAAAAACCGGATCATCATGCAAAAAGACCTCACCTCCCTGAGCGCGCTGAACTGGGACGACCTCAAGTTCTTTCTTGAGGTAGCGCGCACCCGCAAGGCCAGCAGTGCGGCCAAGCGCCTGGCCGTGGACTACACCACGGTGTCGCGGCGCATCGGTTCACTGGAAGGGGCGCTGGGCACTTTGCTGTTCGAAAAATCACGGACCAACGGCTTCGTCCTCACCGCCGAGGGCCAGCGCCTGCTGGGCTATGCCGAGTCGATCGAGAGCACCCTGCACATGGCCTGCGAGCAGGTCTCGGGGTCGGGCGTGGCATTGTCGGGGCATGTACGCATGGGCTGCACCGAAGGCTTCGGCAGCTTCTTCGTCACCCCGCAGCTGAGCCACTTCGTCGATGCCTGGCCGGCGATCTCGGTGGATATCCTGCCGCTGCCGCACTTCATCAGCCTGTCCAAACGCGAGGCCGATATCGTTATCGCCCTGGAGCGTCCGGAACATGGGCCTTATGTGTGCTGCAAGCTGTGCGACTACCGCCTGCGCCTGTATGCGACCCAGGACTACCTGGACAGCCACGAGCCGATTCGCGAGATCGCCGACCTGGGCCGCCATCCGTTCATCAGCTACGTGGACGACCTGGCGTTCAGTTCGGAGCTGCTGTACCTGGCCAACCTGATCCCCAACGCCAACGCGCACCTGCGCAGCACCAGCGTGATCGCCCAGTACACGGCGGCCTTGCAGGGGCGCGGGCTGGCGATCCTGCCATGCTTCCTGGCGGCGCAGGATCCGCGGCTGGTGACAGTACTGCCGGAGGATATCGAGGTGACGCGGCAGTTCTGGATGTACTGCCGGGAGGATCTGCGCAAGCTCAAGCGGATCACCCTGTTGTGGGATTACATCCGCGAGGTGACCGAGGCCAATGCGCCGCTGTTGATGGGGGAAACACGCGAGATGAAATTCGCCCAGGGTTGAGCGGGCGAATCATCGCGGGGCAAGCCCGCTCCCACGATGGGAGCGGCGGTTCGCCGCTGCGACTTGCCCCGCGATGCGTGCCTCAATCCGACGCCACCACGATCGACACCCGCCGGTTCTCCATGCGCCCTGCCGCGGTGCGGTTGTCCGCCACCGGTTGGCTGCTGCCCATGCCGCGGGTCTGGATGTTCTGTGGCTGCATGCCGATGCCGATCAAGGCCTTGGCCACGCTCTGCGCACGGCGCTCGGAGAGCTGCTGGTTGTAGGCGGCCTTGCCCGAGGCGTCGGCATGGCCATCGATGCGCACACGCTGGATATCCACCGACAGCAGCGCCTTGCCGATACGCTCGACGATCGACTCGCTGGTGCTGTTGAGGCTGTCCAGGTCACTGCCGAACAGCACCTTGCCGGACAGGTCGAACGCCCAACCCTCGTCGGTCGGGGCGAAGCCCTCGCGCTTGAGCACGGCGACCTGCTCGGGGGTCAGCCCCTTGGGCGGCACGCTCTGGCAGCCGGCGAGAGCCAGCAGCGCCAGCAGCAGGGTGATTAACGGGAAACGCAGCACGGAAAAACGCTTGGTCACGGTTCAGCTCCTGTTCTTTGCATCAGTGGCGCAGCGTTCCGTCTGCGCCACTTGCCAATGGCCACGGCGATTGCGCTTGGCCTGGTACATCGCCGCATCGGCGGCATTGAGCAGACTGGCCGGGTCACGGCCATCGTCCGGGTAATAGGCGATACCGACGCTCAGCGAGGTGGTCAGGCTGGTGCCATCCTCAAGCTGCACCGGCAGCTTCATGCTGGCGACAATCTTCTCGGCGATGCGCTGGGCATCCTCGCGCGAGTGCAGCGGGGTCAGCAGCACGGCGAACTCGTCGCCGCCCAGGCGCGCCACCAGGTCATGCTCGCGCAGTTGCGCACGCACGCGGCTGGCCACGCTGATCAGCACTTCGTCCCCCACCGCATGGCCGAGGCTGTCGTTGATCTGCTTGAAGTGGTCGCTGTCGAGGAACAACAGCGCCAGGTGGTCTTCGGTACGTGCGGCATTGCGCAGGCTGCGGCTCAGCCGCCCTTCGAAGAACGCGCGGTTGGGCAGGCCGGTGAGGCTGTCATGGCTGGCCTGGTGGGCGAGGCTTTCGTTCTCGCTCTGCAAATGGCTCTGCCAGACCTCCAGCTCATCGAGCAGGGCATTGAAGTCATTGCCCAGCTCGTTGAGCTCGGCGATCTGGGTCTGCGGCACCCGCCGGTCGAAACTGCGCTCGCGCCGCGCGGCGTGGGCAACGCTGGCCAGGTTACGCAAGGGGCGGATGATATCGCCGAACAGACGTCGCGACAGGTACAGCGCCAGCACCGCGCTGAGCACCGTGCACACCAGGATGCCCACCAGCCCGCTGAGCAGGAAGCGCACCAGGCTGCCACCCTGCCCGGTCAGCTCGATATGGCCGACCCGCTGGCCCATGTGCTGCACCGGCATGTTGATCGGTTCCTCCAGCAGGCTGCGCGCCACCTGGGACTGCAACTGCGCCATTACCCCCTGCTCGTCGCGTTGCCAGTGGGCGAGCAGGTCGCCATCGTTGTCGTACACCTTGGCGTCGGCCACTTCTTCGGTGGACGCGATCAGCGCCAGGGCCTCGTTGGCCGCGGCACTGTCGTCGAAGACCACGGCGGCCTCGACGGTGTAGTTGATGGAGCGGGCGATCAGGTGCAGGTTGTGGTTGGCATATACGCGCAGCGCCGCCACCCCGAGCAGGGTCACCAGCACCCCGGCCAGGCCCGCGGCCAGCAAGGCCACGCTCAGGTGTCCCCGCCCGAGCACGGCGCGCAGGGTCGGCCGGCTGAAGCGCCTGGCTGAACGTTTCATGGCTGCCCCGCCCGCCGTCGCGACAATTGCAGCACGCTAGGGTGAATGCGCACGCCACTGCGTGCCACTGAGTCGAGGTTGACGTCGAACGCCACCTGCTGATCGCCGACCCGCAGGCAGAACAGGCTGCCCACCGTGCACGGATCGTCGGCCTCGCTGATGCTCAGCACCGGGTGGCCGTTGATCCGCTGGAACAATCGCTCACGTTGCTGTTTGTCGAGCTTGCCGAGGTAGATGGCGTCGCAGGCACTGGCCACGCTCGGATCGTCGGCGAGCAGGCGGCGCACCTGCAGGGGTTGCCCGGACTGCTGCAGGTTGCCCTTGATCAGGTCGTCGGCGTATTCGGTCGGGCCGACCAGGCACAGGCGCATGGGATTGGGGTCGGCAGGCCAGCGGGCGTAGCTGAGGATGCCCAGCACGACCTGGGTCACGGCCTTGGCCCGTAGCTTCACCTGCGCCTGCGATACGGCATTGTCCGCCCAGGCGGGCGCGCCGTTCGACAACAGCATGGCCATCAGCAACGAGAGCGCACAGCCCTTCACGCGTCCCAGGGCCGAGACAGCCACTGTCATGGGGGGAAATCTCACAAAATGTTTGCGGATAATGCCGCAACGATAGCATATCAGCGGCAAACTCCAGAGTCAGACTTGCTCCAGCATCAACCCCGAGACCCGCCGGACCTTGCGCCCCACCGCCTCCTCGAACACCCCTGCCCGCGGCTCGATGAGGCTGAAGCAATGCTTGGCGCGGGTGATGCCGGTGTACACCAGTTCCTTGGTCAGCACCGGGTTCAGCGCGTCGGGCAGCACCAGCGCGGTATGGCTGAACTCCGAGCCCTGGGACTTGTGCACGGTCATGGCGAACACCGTTTCCACCTCGCTGAGACGGCTGGGCAGTACGAAACGCACCCCACCGCTGCCATCGTTGCGCGGAAAAGCCACGCGCAGCAGCGCCTCTCCATGATCGTCCGGCAGGCGCAAGGCGATGCCGATATCGCCGTTCATCAGCCCGAGGCCATAGTCGTTGCGGGTGACCAGTACCGGACGCCCCTCGTACCAGGGTTGCTGGTTGTCGATCAGCCCGGCGTTGTGCAGCACCCGGGCGACCCGCTCGTTGAGGCCTTCGACGCCCCAGGCGCCCTTGCGCACGGCACAGAGCAACTGGAACGCCTCGAAGCTCTGCAGCACCTCGGCCGCCCAGCGCTCCCAGCGCGGATCGTCGCCTGGCGTGCCTGGCGGCGGGCGCAGGCGACCGATGGTTCGCAGGTAGCCGCGATACCCTTGTGGCCCCTCGGGGCCTTGGTTGAGGCCATCGAGCAGCAGGCGCTCGAAGCGTTTGTCGTGCTCGCCGCCCAGGGTCAGGCAATGGACATCCGCCGGTCGGGTCGCCAGCAGCGCACGCGCCTCCAGGGCTTGCTGGCGATTGACCAGGCGCGCCAACTGGCCGATGCCGCTGCCTTCGCCAAAACGCCGCGAGTGGCGCAGCATCACGATCTGCTGGGCCAGCGGGTTGCGCTGGCCGTCGCCCGGCCTCAGGCCGATGTCGGCCAGCGACTGTCCGCCCACCTGCTCCAGCCAGGCCAGGGTCTGCGGCCAGTAGCCGCCATCCTCGGCGTCTCGGCACAGGTCGCCCAGCACCGCTCCGGCCTCCACCGAAGCGAGCTGGTCCTTGTCGCCCAGCAGCACCAGCCGCGCATTGGCCGGCAGGGCGTCGAGCAGGTTGGCCATCATCTCCAGGTCGATCATCGAGGCTTCGTCGACCACCAGCACATCCAGGGGCAACGGGTTGCCGGCATGATGGCGGAAGTGCCGCGAACCCGGGCGGCTGCCCAGCAAGCGGTGCACGGTGCTGACCTCGGTGGGGATCTGCGCCCGCACCGCGCCATCCACCTGCAAGCGCTCCACCTGCTGGCCGATGGACTCGGTGAGGCGCGCCGCGGCCTTGCCGGTCGGCGCCGCCAGGCGGATGCGCAGCGGCCGGCCTTGCTCGACCGCAGGCCCCTGCAACAGCGCCAGCAGGCGTACCACGGTGGTGGTCTTGCCGGTCCCGGGGCCGCCGGTGATGACACTGAAGCCGGCACGGGTGGCCAGAGCGCAGGCCAGTTTCTGCCAATCCACCTCGCTTGCGGTCGAGCCACCTTCGAACAGTTGCGACAGACGTAGTGCCAGGTCGGCCGGCTGAGGCTGAAGGCGCGCCAGGCGCTCATGCAGGGCATTGTCGATGCGCCGCTCGTAAGTCCAATAGCGGCGCAGGTACAGGCGCTCGCCGCTGACCACCAGTGGCCTGGCACGCTGCTCGACGGTATCGCCTGCGGCAACCAGGGGACTCTCGGCGAGCCGCTGCAACCAAGTGCCCAGCTCGAGGCTGGCCAGCAGCTGCGAAGGCAGCAGCAACGGCCCGGCCAGCGCATCGCCTTCCGGTGGCAGCGACAGGGCGAAGTCCGGCTCGGCAAGGGTCTGTTGCAGATCGAGGCAGACATGGCCATGGCCCAGCTGGTGGCTGGCCAGGGCGGCGGCCAGCAGCACCAGCGGATCGCTGCCCGGCGCCCGCTCCTCGAGGAAACTCACGAAGGCCCGGTCCAGGGCCCGCAGCCAGCCACGCTCGACCCAGCGATCGAGCAGCGCCAGCAGGTCCTGGCTGTGGCGCAGCGGCGCCAGGGCGCTCAGGTGCTCGGCCTGCAAGGGCGTGGGCAGCAGGTCGTCGAGGTTGCGGCTCATGGCGTGACTCCGGCAAACAGGTCCTGTTGGGCGGGTTCTTGCTCACCCCGGAACATCGCGTCGAGCTGTTCGATCAGCGCCCGGGGAGGCCGCGCATGATACAGCCCATGGCCGGCCGAGGTGACCCCACGCAGGAAGATGAACACGGCACCGCCGACATGCAGGTCGTAGTCGTAGTCGGGCAGGCGCGCGCGCAGCTGGCGATGCAGGGCCAGCAGGTAGAGCACGTACTGCAGGTCGTAGCGATGCTCGAGGATTGCCTGCTCCATGGCCAGGGCGCCGTAGGCCTCGGCGTCGGGGCCGAGCCAGTTGGACTTGTAGTCGGCCACGTAGTAGCGCCCGTCGAGTTCGAAGGCCAGGTCGATGAAGCCCTTGAACATGCCGTTGAGCACGGTCGGCTGGGCGGCCGCCCGCGTCATTCCAACGTGGGTGTGGCGCGCCACCAGATGGTCGAGGCGCACCGCGTCGACCTGATGGCTGGCGAACCAGAACTCCATTTCGACTTGGTAGCGCTCGAGGCCTGCGAGGGTCAAGGTAGCCCCTTGCAAAGGCATGGACTGGACCAGCAGTTGCTGCAGCCATTGGGTCAGCGTGGGAATCCAGCCTGTCCAGTCGCGTCGGTTGCAGCGCTGGCCCACGGTGCGTTCGATCACCGACCCTTGGGCGGCGACCTCGGCGAACCCTTCGCGTCCCGCCCATTCGAGCAGGCCGTGGAGGAAAGTGCCCGGATTCGGCCCACGGGGGAAGCGGTGGATATCGCCCGCCTCGGCCGGTACCTCACGCAGCGACTGGCTGTCCAGCACCTCGTCGTCCAGCAATTGCTGGGCCTGGGAGCTGTCGGCGACCAGGGTCTGGTCGCCCACCCGCAAGGCACTGTACGAGGCGATCCACCAGTGTTCCGCAGCGGCTCGACGAGGCTTGCGCGGCGGCAGCAGCTCGCGCTGGCTGTCCGGCGTGCGGTAGCACAGGGCCTGAACCTCAGGCAGCGGACCGTACGTGATGGCCGGGTTGCCGGCCGCCAGGGTGGCGAGCCATTCGCCCAGCTGGCTGGAAGCCGCCAACGACAGGCCACCACCCAGCAGGTAGCCCAAGGCCGAACGATGCAACTGCGAACTGCGCTGGGTGCCGCGCTTGAGGTCGGCAACGCCCAGCCAGCAGGCATGCTGGGCACGGGTCAGGGCGACGTAGAGCAGACGCAGATCCTCGGCCAGGCGTTCGTCGTCGGCGCGCTCGATCTGCGCGGCATTCGGGGTCAAGGTCAGGTGCGCCACGCCCTGGTCGTCGTGCCAGCCCAGGGGCAGGCGCTGGCCATCCACCGGCTTGCTGGTGCAGATGAACGGCAGGTACACCAAGGGGTATTCCAGACCCTTGGACTTGTGGATGGTCACCACCTTGACCAGTTGCTCGTCGCTTTCCAGGCGCAGGATCTGCTCTTCTCCGGCTTGCCCTGCGTTGGCCAGGTGCTCGGTGAGATGACGGATCAACGCCTGCTCGCCATCCAGCTCACCCGCGGCCTGCTGCAGCAGTTCAGCCAGGTGCAGCAGGTTGGTCAGCACCCGCTCGCCGTCGCTGCGGCCCATCAGCGCCCGCGGCAGCTGGAAGTCGTGCAACAGGCGCCGCAGCATCGGCAGCACGCCCTGGCGTTGCCAGATGTCGCGGTAGCGGCGAAAACGCATAACCCAGTTTTCCCAGACCCGCTCATCCTGGTTCAGGCGCTCCAGTTCGATAAGCGGCAGGTCGAGGGTCAGGCTGGCCAGGGCGGCCTTGAGCATGCGCTCCGAGTCCGGCTCGGCGCAGGCCTTGAGCCAGGCCAGCAGGTCATGGGCCTCCTGGGCGGCGAACACCGAATCCTTGTCCGACAGGTATACGCTGCGCACATCGCGAGCCGCCAGCTCGGCGCGGACCAGCTGGGCCTCGCGACCGTCGCGCACCAGGATGGCGATATCGGAAGGCAAGCAGGGTCGCAGCTTGCCGGCGGCATCGGCGAAACCGCTGATGCCTTGCTGACCACCTTCGAGCAGCTCGACGATATGGCTGGCGCAACTGGCCGCCAGCTGCTGGCGATACGCTGTGCCGGACACCGGCTCGTCGCTTTCCAGCTGCCAGCAATGCAGGGCCGCGCTGGGCTGCCCGGCGATCAGCAGTTGCTCGCCACGACCCTTGGCGCGCACTTCGACGAAGGGCAGAGGGTTGTCGCCCTGGGCCCGGAACAGGAAGGCGCCACGGCCCTCGGCGCGTTCCTCGGCCTGCAGGAACACCCGGTTGACCGCCGCGACCATGGCCTGGCTGGAGCGGTAGTTGGTGTCCAGGCTGTGCAGGCGCCCGGCGGTGGCGCGGCGCGCGGCCAGGTAGGTGAAGATGTCGGCGCCACGGAAGGCATAGATCGCCTGCTTGGGGTCGCCGATCATGAACAGGCCGGTGTCCGGGTTGTTCTCGGTGATGCGGTAGATGCGCTCGAAGATCCCGTACTGGACGGGGTCGGTGTCCTGGAACTCGTCGATCAACGCGACCGGGAACTGCTCGCGGATCAACGCAGCCAGGCGCTGACCGGAGTCGCTGCCCAGGGCATGTTCCAGGCGCAGCAGCATGTCGTCGAAGCCCATTTCGGCGCGGCGACGTTTCTCCACCTCGAAGCGCGCCGATACCCAGGCGGCGGCATGCTCCAGCAACCGTGCGTCGGGGCTGGCCAGCCCCTGCAGCTGCTCGCGCAAGGACTCCATGGCCCGCAGCGCCGGGTGTTGCGGCGGCTCGCCGGACTTCCAGGCCTCGGCCAGGCCAGCGGGCGTCAGGCGGGTGAAGCCGGTGCCCAGGTCCAGCTCCATGGCTTGCTCATCACCGGCCCATGCCCGCAGCTTGTCGAACCAGGGCTCGAAATAGCGCGCCTGCAACTTGCGCCCGTCGGCCTGCTTGGCCGCCACGGCATCGCGACAGATCTGCTGCAGCTCGTCGGCCCAGGCGCCCCAGGGCGCCTTGAGTTGAGCCAATTGCTCGGTGCGCTGGCGCAGGGTCGCCTCGATCAACGACTGCGGGTCTTGCTCATCCTCCTGGCCACGGACACGGCCAAATAGCGGTCTGATCCTCGGCAACAAGGCATCGGGGCTGACCCAGTTGCCGCGCACCCAGGCCAGTGACTCGCCGCGCATGCCGTAGCAGAAGCGCCGCCAGTAGTCGCGCATGACCTGGCCCAGCAGGTCGCTGTGATCGGTCTCCAGGCTCTGGGTGAACAGGCTGCCACTGTCGAAGGCGTGCTCGCGCAGCATGCGCTGGCACCAGCCGTGGATGGTCGAGACGGCGGCCTCGTCCATCCACTGCACGGCGATCTCCAGGCGGCTGGCGCAGCGTGGCCATTGCTCCTGTGGGTAATCGTCGCGCAGCAGGTGCAGCAGCGGGTCGGCACCGTCCAGTTCGCCGCGGAAGAAACGCGCCGCCTCGGCCAGGCGCGCGCGAATACGCTCGCGCAGCTCCTTGGTGGCCGCGTCGGTGAAGGTCACCACGAGGATCTGCGGTGGCAGCAGCTCGCGGCTGAAACCCTGCTCGCCGCCATGGCCGAGGATCAGGCGCAGGTACAAGGCCGATATGGTGAACGTCTTGCCGGTGCCGGCGCTGGCTTCGATCAGCTGGCTGCCGTGCAGGGGGAAACTCAGCGCAAGGGGACGGGCTTGGGTCATTGGGCGTTCTCCGGGTTACCCAGGGTCTGCCAGGGCGCTGCGAACAAGGGGCGATACAAGGCTTCGCACCAGCCTTCGAAGGTTTCGTCGAGGGCCAGCGCGGCGAAGTCACGGTACTGGCGGGCCAGGGCCAGGCTTTCGCTGCGATCGCCGAAGCTGTTCTGGCCGTCACCCTCATAGGCGCGGATCGCGGCGGCCGTCGCCTTGTCCGGGTCCTCCTGGGCCAGCCAGGCGAAGGCGGTCTTGGCCGCCACCGGCAAGGGCGCGTTCATACCCGCCTGGCGTGCCACCAGCAGTTCGCCCAGGCGCTCTGCCGCCTCGCCCTGAGGCAACGGGGCCAACAACAGGGTCAGGTCACTGGCCACCAGCGCGCTGTGCAACGGGTAGCCGGAAGCACAGGCAGCAAGGTGCATCACCCAGGTCGGCACCAGCCGGTGCCACTTCAGGCTGTTGCGTCCAGCACTGAGGGTATTGGGCACGGTGGCGATGCTCAACAGGCTCTGGTCCTCGGCCTGGTACACCTGGCCAAGCCAGCCCTCCAAGCGCAGCGGCCCCTGCTCGAAATGGATCGGCATGGCGCCCTCGACCCGGGTCGGCCAGCGCTGCAGCAGTTGCCGATGGCGTTGCAGCAAGTCCGGCAGCGGCTGAATCAACTCTGCCTGCAAGGCTTCGCCGAAGCCTGCCAGCGGCAACATCCCGCAGGCCTGGAGACGTCGGGCCTGGCCCTGCAACGCCCGCTCGGCGTTGTCCGGATCGGCCAGCGCGGCGCCGAGCAGGCTTTCGCTCAGGCCATAGCGTTGCAGAGCGTCCAGCACGAAGGGTTCTTCGTCCGGGGTCGGTGCCTCCAGGGCCTCGAAGAACACTTTCAGGCGCTGGCTGAAGAAATGCCGGACCGGATGGCGCAGGAAGTCCTGAAGCTGCACCAGGTTGAGCGGCTCATCGCTGGTGTAGGGCGACAGTGCGACAGGCACTTGCGCTTCGTCCTCGGCCTGGTGCAACGCCAACCATTCATGGGCGAAGCTGAACAACGGGCTGCCCCTCTGGAAGTAGCGCTGGCTGAACGGCTGCAATGGGTGCTCCTGGGTCAGGGCATGCAACAGCTGCTGCCCAGGGTCGTCGCGTTGGCCGGTCTTGGCGCCGGCGAGCTGCCAGCCGGCGGCCAGGTGGTCGCGCAGCTGCCCGATCAACACCGAGGACGGGCGCTCGCTGTTGTCGCGGATGCTGCGCCCAACCCAGCTGACATAGAGCTGGTCGCGTGCCGAGAGCAGGGCCTCGAGCAACAGGTAACGGTCATCCTCGCGGCGGGAACGGTCCCCTGGCCGGTAATCGCTGGCCATCAGGTCGAAGTCGAGGGGCGGCTGGGCACGCGGGTAGTCGCCGTCGTTCATGCCCAGCAGGCAGACCACTCTGAACGGGATGGCGCGCATGGGCATCAGGGTGCAGAAGTTCACCGAGCCGGCCAGGAAGCGCTGGGACAACTTGCCCTGGTCCAGCCCGGACAGCCAGGCTTCGCGCACCACGGTCAGTGGCAGCAAGTCGTGCAGGCCAACTGCGTCGCAGGTTTCCAGCCAGGTGTCGCGCAGGTCCTGCAACTGCACCAGGAGCAGCTCGTCGTGCTCGTTCTCGGCCAGGAAGAAGATCTGCAGCAGGGCATGCAGCCGCGTCCCCCACTCCGTCGCCGAGGCCGGCTGCGAGAGAGCCTGGCAGGCAATGTCCAGGGCGTCGAGCAACGCCACCAACGGGCCGATCAACGCGGCGTCGAGGCCGCCGATCTCATCGTATGGCTCGATACCGTCACAGCCTTCGCCCACGCCGACCGCATACCCCAGCAACATGCGTCGCAAGCCGAAGCGCCAACTGTTCTGCTCAAGTCCCTCGGGCAGGCCAAGGCTGGCGCGTTGCTCGGCACTCAATCCCCAACGGATGCCTGCTCCTTCGATCCAACGGTGCAGGGTTGGCAGGTCGCTTTCCTGGATGGCAAAGCGGGCGCGCACTGCCGGCACGTCCAGCAGGTCGAGCACTTCGCTGACGGCGAAACGGCTGTCAGGCAGCTTGAGCAGATGTTCCAGGGCGATCAGCAATGGGTCGCGACCACGCTGGCCCTGGTCGGTCAGGGTGAACGGAATAAAACGTGGATCGTTACGGTCGAGCTGGCCGAACACAGCACGGATATGCGGTGCATAGGTATCGATGGCCGGCAGCATGACGATGACGTCGCGAGGCCGCAGCGTGGGGTCGGCACTGAAGCGGGCGAGCAACTGATCGTGCAGGATCTCCACTTCGCGTTGTGGGCTGTGGGCCAGGTGGAAACGCACGGAACGGTCCTTGGCCGGATCAACCGCCGGCCATTGCTCGCGGGTCTCGGCCAGGGGGCGCAACTCGAGGATATCGTCCTGCAGCTGGTTGAGCAGGGTCTTCGGTTCACCTTCACTGAACAGGTCGATGCGTCCGTCGCTGAACACGCCCTGGTAACTGCCGGGATCGTCGTAGCTGTCGAGCAGGTTGATGTAGTCGCGCCCCTGCTTGCCCCAGGCGGCCAACAACGGGTGTGCATGTTGGTGCAGCAGCTCGTCGTCCAGTTGCAGGGGCATGCCCTGCTTGCGTTGCTGGCGCTTGTACTGGTGTCGCAGCAGGTCCTTGTCGGCGACGATATCGCCCCAGTGGTGGCGGCAGGGGTTGTGCACGCACAGCAACACCTGGCTGAAGCGGGCAAGACCTGCCAAAGCCTCGAGGATCTGGGCAGGCAGCGACGAGATGCCGAACACGATCAGCCGCGCCGGCAGCCCGGCGGGGGCCTGTTCCAGGCCGTTGATCCGCTCGATGAAACGTTGATGCACCCCGGCCCGGCTCTGGGCCATGCCCGCCTCGCCCACATCCTCCAGCAGAATCCGCCACAGCTCGGCCTGCCAGCGATTGCCGGCGGCCAGCGGCTTGCGCTCACCACGTGCGGTGTTGAGCACATGGGCACCACTTGCCCAGTCCTTCAGCCAGTCGGCACGGTAGACCTGGTACTGGTCGAACAGGTCGGCAAGGCGCTCGGCCAACTGATAGCGCTTGCGCAGGTCGCTGTCATCGGTGAGGAAGCGGCGCAGGGGCTCGAAGTGCGGGCGTTCGATCACTTCCGGGAGCAGGCGCATCAGGCGCCAGGTCAGGGGCGCCTTGTCCAGCAGTGACACCTCGGGGATTTCGTCGCGCCCCAGCACGCGGCGGTACAGCTGCCACATGAAGCTACCCGGAAGCTGCACATCGATGGCGGCTGCGATCCCGCAACCGCCCTGATCGTCGTCCAGCGGGTCCTCGGCCAAGGCCAGTTTCAGCCATTGGGCGATACCGTTGCTCTGCACCAGGGCGATTTCGTTTTCCAGCGGCGCCAGGGGGTAACGGCGCATCACGCTCACCACCAGATTGCGCAGGTCGTCCAGGCGGTTGCCCTGGACGATCATGAAGCCTGGGTGAAGTGAGGTGGTCTGGGGCATTGGCTGGTCTCGGGGAGCGGTTGATGCAGAGGGGAAACCTTATCACGGAGGCAGCCGACGCGTTTCCCCTGTCGGAACGGCATTGGCTTTTGGGCAAGCGGAAAAGACAAAACCCCTACCTGCTCGCGCAGATAGGGGTTTTGCGAAATGAATCTTGACGATGACCTACTCTCACATGGGGAAGCCCCAC